>JAQWDG010000014.1 GCA_028705545.1 Methanoregula sp.
CCCGAAACACCTGCCGGGACAGGCAGTATGATTACCGAATGTTCCCCGGTTGTCCGAACCCGGGTATCCGGCATCTATAACGCATAACATCATTCCGTGCAACCCGGACAGCAACGAACATCTATCTCGTATGGACGCCAACACCACACTGATAAAATGAAATACTGTCCCGAATGCGGCAAACCCCTTCCAAACGAGGCCGCGAACTTCTGCGACAACTGCGGGGCAAAACTTTCCGCTGCCCCGACCATCACGGTCCAGCCGCCAAAGTCCGGTGCGGCCGGGTCATCGGCGTCAGCTGCTCCTGAGCCCGTGACACTCGTCCAGCCGGTCGAAGAAAAGAGCACGGCGGTTGCAGCGATCTGTTCGCTTGTCATCCCCGGCCTTGGCCAGGTCTATGACGGCAAGCTCGAACGCGGTTTTTTGATCTTCTTTGGGACCGTCATCGGCTTCTTTCTCCTTATCATCCCCGGCCTCTGCGTCTGGGCGTTCGGGATCTACGATGCCTACGACATTGCGTGCAAAATGAACAACAAGGAGATCCCGTTCCTCCCGACAAAAACCGCACACCTGATCCTCTTTGTGATCCTTGCCGTTGTCACGGTGCTCGTTGCCGTTATCATCGCATCGCTGATGCTGTTCGCTGCATTCGTCAGCCCCATGGTCAGCATGCATTAGACCAGAAACAAAACAAACCAAGCCCTTATACGGGAACAGATCCCACAACGGGCGTATGCAGAAGGCAGGCCGGCTCCCCGGGCTTTTTGTACTCCTGTGCATTATTGCCTGGTGCGCCGGGTGCACCGGGGCAGTCCCCGGCACTCCGGTCCCTGCGGAAACTCCGGCTACAGCGGTTTCACCCGCCCCATCCTTTCAGGATAATACGCAGGTCGTCACTGCCGCTGTCACCTCTGCACCGGCCCTTTCCAACCTCTCGGTCTTCTTCATCCCGGTCGGGCAGGGCGACTCGATCCTTATCATCACGCCGGAGCAAAAGACCATGCTCATCGATGCCGGCCCCGCGGATGCCGCACCGGAAGTAAGCGGTCTTTTGCGACGGGAAAATGTCACGGCCCTTGATATCGCGCTTGCTACCCATGCGCATGTCGATCACATCGGGGGTATGCCGGAGGTGCTCGAAACCTTCCCGGTAAAGGAGTTTGTCTGGAACGGGCACCCCCGCAAAGCATCCCCGTACACGAAGCTGGTGGCAGCGATTGCGAAAAAGGATATTCCGATGACTGCCGTGAGCGCCGGGGATACGATCGATCTTGACCCGAAGATTTCCATCGCAGTCCTCAACCCGCCACAACCGGGATTTAGCGACCCGAACAACAACAGCATCGTCCTCCGCATGACCTACCGAAACGTCTCGTTTTTGTTCACCGGCGATGCTGCGCAGGACGCCGAAGCCGCCATGCTTGCGGAAAATACAACACTCTCCGCCGATATCCTCAAGGTCGGCCACCACGGGAACGTCCACTCCACGAGCGCGAAGTTCCTTGCCGCGGTCCATCCCTCGCTTGCCATTATCGGGGTGGGGGAAGCAGGCAAAGGCCACCACCCTTCGCAAAAGACGCTGGACCGGCTGGCAAAAATGAATGTCACGGTGTACCGGACTGACCGCGACGGGATCGTTGAAGTTTCCACGAACGGGACCGGGTATGCGGTTGCGACCTTCCCGGCAGTTTCGGCCATACCGTCGGCACAGGCATCAGCATAACGGGAAGAGTTCGCAAAAAAAGGTAAACCCGATAGTGAACATCAATACAGTGCCCGGCTTTTATTATCCCGGGGCGTAGCGTCGGGAATACGAAGGAACGATGTTGTCCGGTTCGTGCAGGGCATTTTTACATTTGCCGGCGATTGGTATTATCCGGCAGGGAAACACTTTGCCCGGGCGCAACTCGTAAGACAATCATTTTTCCGATACAAGCTGCCTCATGAATTTCCTCTTGCACGCGTGAAGATAATCAATGCCTTTTGAATTCGATCGCCATTTTTATCCTGCGGGCCAGCTCGGCAAACTGTACTTTCGAGGCATCACCTTTCTGAAGATAAAAATCCGCGCCTGCATTAATCGCTTCAATAACCAGTTCCTCCCGGTCCTGTCCGGTAAAAATAATAACGGGGATTGGGTTTCCGGCAGCTCTGATCTTTTTGAGGAAGGTAAGGCCATTCATTTTTGGCATCTGGTAGTCGGAGACAATTGCGTCAAAGCACCGTTTTGACATTTCAGAGAGCGCACATTCAGCGGAATTTATCGTGGTAACTGTAAATTCCCCGGATGCTTCAAGGAAGATCTTCCCAATATCGAGAAGCGCAGGTTCATCGTCAACATAAAGAACTGAATACGTCACAGGAAATCATCCAAATTTTTTTTAAAAGCTAATATCCGGATTTATTTTAATCGACGAATCAGATCATTTGGCTATACCGATATAAAAAGATTTTTTATTGTGTCTGTTGGTTAATCAGGCTCCTTTACCCAAAAGCCGTAAAATTTTTATCCCGTTGCCCCATTGGGGATATTGTATTGGATCCAGGATATCTGTTACACGGTTCCCAAAAGAAAATTTCCCCAACAATCCGTGCACAGCTCATTATAAATTTATTATAAAACTATCGCGCGGGTTGTGAGAGCCCGGGTCCGCCAAATCCGAAAAAATTACACAAACCTCTAGCTGACAGGGGATGTGAAGCACCGGGGGAACAAAACCTGCTTTAATCAGAAAACTGCTTAAAAAAACCGGGGGTGGTTAAACCTCCGCGCTAAAAGCCTAAGGCGAGATTCGAACTCGCGACTTCCTCCTTACCAAGGAGGTACTCTACCGGGCTGAGTCACTTAGGCATTTTCACATTCTGCATATATGAGGAACCGGCCCTGTTTCCCTGATATCGGGAGAACTGTTTTAACCGGATTTCACTTCACAGGCAGATTGCCTAGATACATTGTAGGTTTACCTTATAAAATATTACGGAAACCTCCGTTTTTTTCCGCGGGGATCCGGTAAAAACCCGGATATACCGCGGGAAAAAAAATCAGGGTTTCATCTTCACTTCGAGCTGCGGGAACGGGATCTCGATACCCTCTTCCTTAAAGCGGCGGGCGATCCTCGTATTGATCGCGTCCTTGACTTCGTCGGGAATGTTATAGGCCCTGGCCCAGATATAGAGCACGAATTTTAACGCAGAGTCCCCGAACTCCTGGAAGAAGACCTTCGGGGCCGGTTCGGCCAGGAAATAGTCCGTGTTTTTGATCGCATCGCTGGCAACCTCTGCAAGCACGCCTTTTACCTTTTCGATGTCGGTTCCGTACGCAACCGTGATGGGAATAGTATACCGGAGCGTCGGATCGGGTTCGGAATAGTTCATCACGCTGTTTGAGGTGATCTTGCTGTTCGGGATCGTGACCAGTTTCCCGTCGATGGTCCGGATACGGGTGCTCCGGGTCCCGATCACGAGAACGTCGCCGTAATAGGTATCGACCAGGATGCGGTCGCCCACCTTGAACGGTTTGTCTATCGTGATGACAACACCGCCAAGGAAGTTGGAGAGGAAGTCCTGCGATGCGAGGGCGAGGGCCGCGCCCGCGATGCCTGCGCCGGCGAGGAAGGGAGTGATGTTGATGTCGAGATTGACAAACACCAGCATGATGCCGGCAAACCAGACAACATACCGTGCTGCCAGTTCGAGCAGATCGACTAACCGGTCGTCCGCATCGCCTTCCGTCGTCTCGGCCCACGCATGGCCGTAGATTTTGATAATATCGTGGAGGAGCGAGGAGACGATCCAGGTCCCGAGCAGGATATAGATCGAGTTGAGCACGTCGTCCGAGACGATCACGGAATACTGCGCCGGGACGATATCGAAGTACTTCAGCGCAATGTAGAGCGATACCGCGATAATACCGACCTGAACCGGCGTCCCGATAGCGGCAACAATAATGTCGTCCCACTTGGTCTCGGTGGTTTCGGCGTATTTTTTCAGCCACCTGACAATAATCCGTGCGACCCCGGCAATAGCAAACCCGGTAAGGATTACCGCGACCGCGAACAGGAGGTTGTCATTCATATACGTATACTTATGACAGCGGGCAGTAAATAAGTATGAGATAATATGGCGACGGGAAAAGAGATCGCGAAGACACTTTCTGGGCTGGTGGACCGGGATATGACTTTCATGCACATCTGCGGGACACATGAAGCCGCAATCGCCCGGACGGGCCTGCGCAGCATCCTTCCGCCGCAGCTTAAGATCGTCATGGGCCCGGGCTGCCCGGTCTGCATCACGCCACAGGGAGAGATCGATGCGGCGCTCGACCTCGTCGACAAGGACTGTATCATCGCAACCTATGGCGACCTCCTCCGGGTGCCCGGCTCGAAAGGTTCCTTAGAGTCCTGCGGCGGCGATGTGCGGATCGTGCAGGGTGTCCACAAGGCCGTTGAGATCGCACAGAGGACCGATAAGGAGGTTGTCTTCATCTCGGTCGGCTTTGAAACGACTGCTCCCACCGTTGCCGCGGCCATCCTCTCCCGCCCGCCCGAAAATTTCTCGATCCTTTCCTGCCACCGCCTCGTTCCGCCTGCGATGAAATGGATGCTCGCACAGGGCGAGGCAAAGCTCGACGGTTTCGTGCTCCCCGGCCATGTCTGTGCGGTCATGGGATACGAGGAGTACGAGCAGTTCCCGGTCCCGCAGGCCGTTGCCGGCTTCGAGGCAGACGACATCCTGCTGGGTCTTTTGATGCTTGTCGAACAGATCCGCGAAGGAAAGCACCGGGTCGATAATGCCTACCCGAGAGTTGTCACCCGTGAGGGAAACGTCAAGGCAAAGAAGATCATGTACGAGGTCTTCGAACCCGTTGACGTAGAGTGGCGCGGCTTCCCGGTCATCCCGAAGTCGGGTTTCCGGCTGAAAAAAGAGTTCGAGCAGTACGATGCGCAGAAGAAATTCGATCTCGTGTACAGGAAAGTGAGCAAGAACTCGGCCTGTATCTGCGACAAGGTTCTGCGCGGCATCGCCCAGCCGACCGACTGCAAACTTTTCGGGAAGGTCTGTACGCCCCGGACCCCGGTCGGGCCCTGCATGGTCAGCCACGAAGGCGCCTGCAAGATCTGGCACCTGTACCAGGTCCGGAAGTTATAATCTTTAAACTATACCGGGGCCGCACTTTTTACCGGATTATCCTTTAAGACATCCCCGTATCGTTTTTACAACCCGGTCCCGGCAGCCCGGGATCTCCCGAATATCGCCGTACCGGTCCACGCCATCGATAAAAACTTCCCCGTAAGGCCGGATGCCCGCGATATTCATGAAGGGGATGAGAACTTTTCTGGTGCAGCAAAAATTTTCCTGGCCGGGCCGGCCGGATACCGAGAGTATGACCCCTTTTGCCTCTACGGGGGCCGCTGTTCCGAGCGACTGTGCTGCATAGTGCGCCTAGAACCGGTCGATGAGCGTTTTTAAGTTCGCCGGTACGGTGTTGGTGTAAACCGGCGTACAGATAACGATCAGCCCTGCCCCGGCAATGGCTTCAAAGACCCCTGTCATATCGTCGTCGAAGATGCAGAATCCCGTATTGAAACACTGGTAACAGCCGATACATTCGCGTATATCCATGTCATGCGGGTACAGTACTGTACAGCACTGGCCGGCATCCTCCGCAGTTTCCTGAACCCACTGTGCGAGCCGGCCGGAGTTTCCGCCGGCACGCGGGCTCGCCTGGATAATAACCACATCATGGTGAGGAATGGAAATCTTCCGATGGGGCGGGAGAGGGTTCCGCTCAAAAAAACCGGCGGGGTCACTCTGCAGATCCCGCTCCCATTCCGAAGCTTTCGCGAGGGCTGTTTCTTTGGCCCGAAGCGGGACATCCGGTTCGTATTCGTAGGTATTGGTCCGGAACAGAACGGGGTTGGAGCCTTCCCTCTGCATGCTTACGGTATACCGGGAAAAACCCGGATAGAGATGAGACAGGTCTTCCCGACAGACAATAAGATGGAACACCGATCCGTCTGCTTCGATATCCCGGGTATACAACAGTTCCATAGCCTTAAGGTAATTGACTGGACTGGAAGACAATAAGGGTATTGCCTGCTGACGGCCTGTGCTTCTCGCGGATGAAGTGAAGAAATCCCTCACCCTTCCAAAGCTTTAAACACATTGGTAACGTTATTAATTTGGCATTTCGTGCCTCGGTAGGGTAGTGGACATCCTAGAAGCCTCCGGAGCTTTTGACCCGGGTTCAAGTCCCGGCCGAGGCGCTCATTGCTTTTCCGGATTTTCTAAGTTGCTGTTTTTCTAAAAAACGCCTGCGTATCCCCATGGCGACAGGTATTACAAGCTAAAATACCGGTGCGTGTGCCGGTGATTCCTGCGGGACTTTTCCCGGCGTTATCCCGGCAACCGGAACAACTCCTGCGTAGTTACCGACATATGTAAACTTTAAATTACATTAAGTCGTATTATTGTTACAAATGCGCCGGTGTTGCGCAGGGAGAGGAAAGGGGATCCGGCCCGGCAGGATCGGGACACAATGACCGGCACAAAAATCAGCAGGGGCTGCATCACGGAAGCTCCTTTAAAAAAACTGCCCTGTCCTGAACTGCGCGAAAGCCTGGCGTTCCCATATATTCCTCTTCGTGCACTTCACCGGATTTCACTGTAGCCAAAACATGTGCTATGCATTGCAGGTTGTTGTATTCATGAAGTACCGGAGTATTCTATGAAGGCAAAGATCCCCATTTTATGCATTTTCCTGCTGGCCCTGATGGTCCCGCTTGCCTGTGCGGCGGACAGCAGCTCGGGCAGCAGTTCAAGTACAAGTTCGAGCAGCAGTTCGAGTACCGGTTCGTCAGGTACGAGTCAGGACACCGATGCTTCCTCGTTAGTGTACGTCTCCAACGTCACCATGGAACCGGAAGTCTTTTTCCCCTACGAACAGGGCACCATCTCGGTTACGCTTACAAATGCCGGCACTTCGGCAATGGGACTTTCGGGCCCCGATATCCTCAGCGACAAGGTGCATATCGTAAAACAGGTTGACTGGGGAACCATGACGTATGTCGGTGCGGGATCGACCGTTGTATACAAATTTGTCGTAACCGTCGATCCACCGGACGGGACAGACTATGCACTCTTTACGGTAGGTACAAAGTCCGGAAGTGCCATCCATTACCCATTGACGATCAAGGTGGATTCCGATCCCCTCATTGCGGCCGTTGCCGACCAGCCCGACACCTTTTCCCTTGACGGCACCGCAAACGTGACCCTCCGGCTCATCAACACCCGGGGCGGGACGTTAAAGAATATTGTCGTAAGTCCTGAAGGCGACGGCATTGAGGTCACCCCCAAGCAGGAATACCTCCAGGCGCTGGAAGCAGACAATTCCGGAGATCTCGTCTTTACCATCACCACCCACAAGGAATCCAACCTCACCTTCGATGTCGCTTACCAGAACGGCGATAACGACCATGCCGTCACGGTCGTCCTCCCCATCGAACTGGGCAGCGACAAAACCATTGCGGTACCGGTCTTAAACAACGTTGAACTCTCCAGTAAAGGCGCATATTACGATATCACCGGCGATATCACCAACGCCGGCATTTCGGATGCAAAGGGCGTTGTCGTAACGGTCGGCGATCCGGCAGTCCCGGCCGGGACCTACCCGGAGTACGGCATCGGAAGCATAGCCTCCGACGATTCCGGGAGTTTCGAGGTCACGTTCTCGGCCCGGAACCTTTCCGCAATCCCGGTGGTCATAACCTGGAAAGATTCCGCCGGGAATAATTATAAGATCACAAAAACAGTCGACCTCTCGAATTCGGCCGGGGCCTCGATTGCATCCGATGGCAGCACCACCGGTTCTGTGGGCCAAAGTGCCGCTGCGGGCCAGGGCCAGTTTGGCGGAGCGTATCCGGGAGGCATGAGCCGCAGCAGTTACAGCCGCAGTTCTCTCTCGATCTTTTCCGGAAACGGCCATGGCATCAGTTCGTTCTACCTCCCGATCGCAGCCGGTATCATCGCAGTCGTCTGCATTGTCCTGTATACCAAGCGGAAATGGGTCCTCTCGAAGATAAGAAAACAGCAGTAAGGGGTACGGCATGACCGAAACTCCCCTGATCCAGCTTGTCGGAGTGACCAAGACCTATCATCTCGAGAGCGGCGATTTTACCGCGCTAAAAGATGTGTCGCTGGACATCCCGGAAAACGATTTTGTGGCAATCATGGGTCCGTCGGGATCCGGGAAATCGACGATGATGAACCAGCTCGGTCTCCTGGATATCCCGACATCCGGAACGCTGTGCATCTCCGGAAAAGACGTTTCCAGAATGTCGAACCTGGAACGGACCCACATGCGGCGGGACCTGATCGGGTATATCTTCCAGAAATTTTACCTGATCCCGCTTCTTTCGGCATATGAAAACGTGGAGTACCCGCTGATCCTCAAGTACAAGAAGCGGGACACTTCGGGAAAAGCTGCCGAACTTCTGGCCCGGGTTGGGATCGATGCCGGGATGAGCTCGCACCGCCCGACCCAGTTATCCGGTGGCCAGCAGCAGCGGGTCGCCATTGCCCGGGCGCTCGTTAACGATCCCAAAATCCTGCTCTGCGACGAACCGACCGGGAACCTCGACCGGAAGACCGGGCTCCAGATCATGGATATCCTCTGCACCCTTCACAATGAAGGAAGGACCGTCATTCTCGTCACCCATGACCCGAAGATTGCGGAATATGCGACAAGGACGATACGGCTTGACGACGGGCAGATCGTGGAGGAATCATGAAGTTCGGCGACATCTTCTTTGATCTCTCTATGAGGAGCGTCCGGCTGAACTTTACCCGGTCCATGCTTGCAGCCATCGGGATCGTCATCGGTGTTGTGGCGATCTCCTCCATGGGAATGCTCGGCACCAACATGCAGCTCGAAGTAAAAGAGCAGCTCTCTTCGAGTGCCAACACCATTGTTATTACGCCGGACTCGGTCCGTATGGGCGCACCCGGCACGGCACCGTCCTCTTCCTCAAATTCCGCAGTAACAAAAACACAGCTGACAAAGATCACCTCAGTTGTCGGCCAGAACGGTACGGTTATCCCGATTTATACTACTTCATCGCAGTTTACCATCAATTCCCTGCCCGGGAGGGGCATGGTCTACGGGCTGGACCCGGCAGATATCCCGGAATTTCTGACCCTGAATAATACCTACGGGCAGGGAACAACAAACCTCGGCGTGAACGAGGTTCTCGTAGGATCGGCAATTGCCTCAAATTTCGGGGTCACGGTTGGGGACCGGATCAAGATCGGTTCAGTCACGGCCTCCTCGCGCCCCCAGCTTCGGATTGCCGGGATCCTTAATCCCCGGGGGACCGTAGCCGATGGCGTATCAACGGACAATGCCATTGTGGTCAACAGCAAGTGGTACACCAACCAGTACGGCGGGAAAGACGAGTACAACCAGGTCAATATTATTGTAAAAGACACCGACAACATTCCGGATATCGAATCGGCTGTCGATGCAAAGATCAATACAAACGCCAAGAGCCCGGCAATCCGGATCCGGGATGCCGAGTCCCTCCTTGCGACAACCACTTCGACCCTTGGCACGGTAACGACATTCATCATGGCTATCGGCGGGATCTCTCTTGTGGTTGCGGCCGTGAGTATCTTTAACGTGATGATGATGTCGGTGAACGAGCGGATCCAGGAGATCGGGATCCTGCTTTCCATAGGTACGGAGCGCGGGGAGGTCCGGAGGATGTTTCTGTACGAAGCCTTCATCCTCGGGCTGCTTGGCGCAACGATTGGCGGGATATGCAGCCTGCTCATCGGATATTCGGTCGTAGACTCGATGATCGGGACAACGCAGTATTTCTTCATGTTCGACAGTATCGTTTACGTCCCGCTGGGAATGGCCATCGGGATTGTGGTCTGCATCATCTCCGGGGTCTACCCGGCATGGAAAGCTTCCAACATGGACCCGATCGATGCCCTGCGGAGTGAGTGAGCGCACAAGATCCGGCTTTTTTTTTATTTTCAGGTTGGATTTATTGTAAATGCTCCCGCCCATTCCGGGAGCAGGGCCGACATAACAGGAACCCGTACATTTTTTTTAGGGAACACCGACCCGCTTTTTTAAAAACAATTGCTCTGGAGAAATCATTTTCCCGTAACCAGACAGCATTTGAGGGGGGACCCCCCAGACCAGATAAAATTTTTTTACGCTGCTTCCTGTACCAGGCCCTGCCACGGGGCGAGCCCCGACGAGGCGGCGAGCACCCGTGGTTCCTTCACAATAAAATTTGAGGAGTCTGATTAAGGTTTTTTGCAGAGCCAAAACAACTGCAATCAGGCTCCTGATGTTCCGGCACGTCCATAGAGCTTTTGCAATTTCCCGTGGTACGGCAGCCGGATGCCTGTAAGGCAAAAACCAAACAAAAAAAGGATTTTAAAAGACCAGTGCCGGCAGGAGAACAGCAATGACGGTAAACATAGCCGCCGTGATGCAGAGCCCGGAGATCATCGCATAGTCCCCGCCGCAGAACTTCCGTTCGCGGATATGCGTCCGCACACCGGTACGGTAACCCCGCATATCGATGGTGAGGCCAAGAACGTTCGAGCGCATAAGGGAGTTCGAGACAAGGGGTATTACGATGGGGGCGACGCTCCGGACTTTCCCGAGCATGCCGGTCCCCGGGTTGTAACCCCGGGCGAGCTGTGCCTCGTGGATCCTCTGTCCCTCGATCTGGAGCGTGGGGATGAACCTGAGCGCAATGATGAACATGAGGATGTAATCGATGGGCATGTGCAGCTTTTCCATCGAATGTACCAGGTCGCGGGGCTGGGTTGAAATAAGGAACAGCTGGAACGCGAAGATCAGCACCATGAACCGGAGCGCCAGGATCAGGCCGACGCTGATCGCACCGGTCGTGATGGGAATGGCCCCCCCGATCACCGGTACTCCCTGCGGGATGACGTGTCCGATTATCTCGCCTCCGGGCATCGTGATCACCGTGATGATGACAAAGACTACGCTCATCACGAGCACGAGCTTGAGCTGCTGGATCACTTCGCGGTGGAGGTCCCCGATGAATGCGAGGACGAGCAGTGCCGCGACCATCAGGACAAGGACCGGGATGCTCGTGACAAGGATACAGATGATGCTTGCGACAATGATGAAGAGGATCTTCGTAAACGGGTGGAGCCGGTGGAAGAAGCCGTCCTTGTGGACGTACTGGAGGATCTCGGCCATATCAGTTCACCATCCGCGTATCCGATACGATCCGGCCCTGCTCCATGGCAACGATCCGGTCGGCGCACTGCTCTGCGATCTCCCTGTTGTGGGTGATCACGATCACCGTGTGACCCCGATGCTGGAGTTTCTTTAACGTCGCCATCACGAGGCGCGCCTCGTCTCCGTCAAGCCCGGTCGTGGGTTCGTCGAGCACGATTACCTCCGGCTGCATGGCGACAACGCAAGCAATCGCGAGCCTCTGGCGCTCGCCCCGGGAGAGCCAGCGGGGGTAGAGATCCTTTGTATGCAGGAGGCCGACTTCTGTGAGAGCGGCATCGATCGCTTTTTCGCCATCGGAAATCCCGAGATTGGCAAGACCGAATGCGACCTCGTCATGAACCGTATCGGCAAAGAACATATGGTCGGGGTTCTGGAAGACAAGGCCGACATCCTTTGCAAGTTCGGAGATGGTACAGTTTTTCGTATTTTTCCCGAGGATCTCGACATCGCCCGAAGTCGGGGTAAGAAGCCGGTTGAACTGCTTGACAAGCGTGGTCTTCCCGGAACCGTTTTCACCGACAACCGCGACAAACTCGCCGCGACCGACCGTGAAGCTGACATTTTTAAGCGCACAGACCTCCTCGTAGGAGTACGAGAGGTCCCGGGTGACAAGGGCAGGCTCCGAAGGATGGGATGCGGCTGCGTTGTCGCGGATCCCGGCAAAGTCCGGGATAACGATCCGTTTTATCCGCCCGTCGCGGAGCACCTCGTCCGGTGCGCCGATGGCCGAGATCGCGCCATGCTCCATGACCACGAGCGTATCGATAAGTTCGCGGAAATGGGTATACTTGTGCTCGACAATCAGGAGCGTCTTTCCCTGTTTTTTGAGACCGGCAAGGATCTCGACAATCCTCCGGGTAGCGTGCTCGTCAAGCTCCGATGTCGGCTCGTCAAGGATCAGGATATCGTTCCCGAGCGCAAGCGTTGCGGCGAGAGCAACACGCTGTTTCTGGCCCCCGGAAAGGTGGTGGGGGGAGCGGTCCCGGAGTGCGGAAAGGTAGGTCTGGTCCAGGATCGATGCCAGGCGCTTCTCGATCTCGTCCGGGGCCAGTCCGCGGTATTCAAGGGCCGAGAGGATCTCTTCTTCCACGGTCGTGAAGATCAGCTGGGCCTCGGGGTCGTCAAAGACGATCCCGATATCCTTTGCGATCTCGGAAAGCCCGCTATACGCAGAGACATCGCGGCCGTTGATGGTAACGATCCCCGCCTTCTTCCCGCCGTACTCGTGGAAGAGGATCCCGCAGGCAGCAAGGCAGAGCGTGGTCTTGCCGGCGCCCGAGGGGCCGGTCACCACGATGCACCGGCCCGGCGCGAGCTCAAGCGAGAGATCGTGCAGGGCTTCCTGCACCGTATGGGGGTAGGTGTAACTGATACCGGATAACTCGATCATTCCTGTCCTCGTACAAGAACCCTGCTTGAGGGGAGGTAGAGGATCTGGACGATGATTGCATTAAATACTGCCGTTATAACGACAATCGGGATAAAGACGATGACGAAATCCCCGACATTGCCGTTATACTTGGCAAGGATAGTCGCGCCGACGCAGAGGATTGCGATTGCGGCAAAGGAAAAACCGCTCACGAGCGTCGAGAGGAATGTCGTAACCGTAGGCGCAAGTTTTGTCCGGGACTTGAGAACCGCATAGAGCCCGAAGCAGGTGAGTGCACCGAGAGGTTCGCTGATGATGTTTGCCGGCGGGAACATGGAACTCGATATCAGCATCGAGAGAAGACCGGCAACGATACCGATCCCGAGCGCCTCGTAGACCTTTGGCTGGATCAGGATGATCGCGAGGCAGTAAAAGGCAATGATCATGTTGGGCGTGAGCGGCGTGTGGAGCATTGCAAGGAAGTACCGCAGGATCGCACCGACAGCAAGGAGAATTCCGACTATGGCTATGTCTTTTGACTTCATGAGGATATCACACCAGTAATCTGTAATGAGGTATTGTGAGAGGACACACCGGTGCCCGGATCCGGATTGGGGATCATACCTTAATGTATAATTCTGTTCATTGATGTATTAAAATGTAACTTTGTTGGAGAGTCGGCAATGGGGGCAACATTGATTATCCCCTGCTGTAACCTCCAACGTACAGGATCTGGCCCATGAAACGCATATCCGGCAGCGACGATATTTACCGGGAGGCTCTCGCGCTCCATGCACTGCACCGGGGAAAACTGGAGATACGGCCGAAAGTCCCGGTCCGGACCCGGGCCGACCTCTCGAAAGCTTATACCCCGGGCGTTGCCGAAGTCTGCCGCAGGATCGCAAAAGATCCCCGGCTTGCCTACCGGTACACCCTCAAGGCCAACACGATCGCAATAGTGACTGACGGCTCGGCAGTGCTTGGCCTCGGGAATATTGGGGGCCACGCCGCGATCCCGGTGATGGAGGGAAAAGCCATCCTCTTTAAGGAATTCGCCGGGATCGATGCGTTTCCCATCTGCTTCGAAAGTTACGAGACCGATTTTACCGACCAGGTAAAGAACATCGCGCCGGTATTCGGGGGGATCAATCTCGAAGACATCGCCGCCCCGAAATGTTTCGAAGTTGAGGACGCTCTCCAGGATATCGGGATCCCGGTCATGCATGACGACCAGCACGGCACCGCGGTTGTCGTGCTTGCCGCACTCCTGAATGCCTGCCGGGTGACAAAACGGAAGTACGAGGACCTCACCATCGTGGTCTGCGGGGCAGGTGCGGCCGGGTATTCCATCTCCCGGCTCCTCCGGTGCATCGGGTACGACCCGTCCGTCTGCACAATGGTGCGCGAGATCTCGGTCTGCGACACGCAGGGGATCATCCATCGCGGGCGGGAAGGACTGTACAACAACAAGTACAAGTTCATCCTAAGCGAGGAGACCAACCATGCGGGCCGGACCGGGACGCTGGCCGACGCGGTAAAAGGAGCAGACGTGGTGATCGGTGTCTCTGCGCCAGGGATCATCACCAAAGAGATGGTCCGTTCGATGAACAGGGACCCGATAGTCTTTGCCATGGCAAACCCGGTGCCGGAGATCTGGCCGGATGCGGCAAAAGAGGCCGGGGCGACCGTGGTCGGGACCGGCAGAAGCGATTTCCCAAACCAGATCAATAACGTGCTCGCGTTTCCGGGAATCTTCCGCGGGGCGCTCGATGCACGGGCAAAGCGGATAACGGACGAGATGAAGATCGCGGCGGCCCATGCTATTGCAGATTACGTAAAAAAACCGCACCGGAACCGGATCATGCCAAGTATCCTTGACAAGGGTGTGACGCGGGCGGTTGCAAAGGCTGTTGCAAAAGCAGCCGCTTCTTCGGTAAGTTAAAAACGGGTCCCGGAATCTTCCTTTTTTCCCGGGCCGTAATGTAGTATGTATAGTAATTCCGGGCAAAGGGTTTCGGTTTTCTTCAGGTTTTCCTTAAGTACAGTACTTTAACAGCTCAGCTCTTGTATTTTTATACGACAGTAATTCAACACATTTTTATGCAATTTCATAAGGTTTATTAGTTATAGTAAACTACAAGATCCTTAGTTAAAAAGTATTTTAACTGACCGTTAGAGTGTGATGTGTGCATGGCGTTTTCAATGCATGTAAACATAAACCGGTGCACCGGGTGCGGGAACTGCGTGGTCTCCTGCCCGGTCAACGCCCTTGAGCTGTATACGCTTGATCCGGTAACAAAGGAGAAGATCTACCGGGTCGTGAACGGGAAGTCGATCAGTCTTGACGTGAACCTGGAGCTCTGTGCCGGGTGCGGCGTTTGCGTAAAGGCATGCCCGTACCAGGTTATCACCCTGTCCGGCAGGGGAGAGATGGAAGCTCTCGCACCCATCTGAGGAGATGCCTGTCATGACAAAACTCAACCTCAACATGATTACCCAGCGCTCTGTTGAAGAGGGCGCTGCAATGGAGAAGGGGAAGACCAATCCCGATTATTTCGAGGCGTGCTCGATCATCGAGATGAACCCCGAGGACATGAAAAAGGCCGGCATCTGGGTCAACTCGAACGTGAGGGTCACCAGTGAGTGCGGCACGGTTGTCGTGAAGTGCATCCATGCAACGCAGTACTGCCCGCCGGGCCTCGCACACATCCGCCAGGGCGTCTGGGCAAACCAGGTCGTCCCGCCACGGACCCAGTCTACCGGCACCCCCCAGTACAGCGGGTTCCCGGTTACCGTAGAACCAGCATTTACTGAAGAACGCAAGACTGCTCTCCAGCTCGTCCAGGGAGCGGTCGGCCTCTGGAAGAAAGGAGGGAACTAACCATGCCCAAGCTGATTACCCAGGTAGGATGCCCGTACTGCGGGTCGTCCTGCGATGATATCGAAGTGATCGTTTCCGACGACAATAAGAAGATCCTCGAGGTCCACAACGCGTGCATCATCGGGACGAACCTGTTTATGCATGCAAACGACCCGACCCGACCCAAGCTCCCGCGGATGCGCCAGGCCGACGGATCGATGAAGGAGATTGCCTATCCCGAAGCCATCGACTTTATGGCAAAGACCATGCTTGCAGCGAAAAAGCCTCTCATCTACGGCTTTGGTTCCACCAACTGCGAAGGCATGGCAGCAGTCGCCCGGATCGCGGAGAAGTCCGGTGCAGTCCTCGATAACTGTGCAACCATCTGCCACGGCCCGTCATTCCTGGCAATGTTCGATAACGGCTACCCGAGCTGCACGCTGGGTGAGGCAAAGAACCGTGCCGATGTCGTCGTTTTCTGGGGCTGCAACCCGATGCACGCCCACCCGCGGCACACCTCCCGGTATTCGATCTTCCCCCGCGGCTACTTCACCAGCAAGGGCCAGATGCAGAGAACAATCCTCTCTGTCGACCCCCGCCAGACCGATACTGCAAAGCTCGCCGACATCCACCTGATGCTCGACCAGGGCCACGACTACGAACTCTTCGATGCATTCCGGACCGTGCTCAAGGGTTACGACATCCCCGATGTCGTTGCCGGCATCAAGAAGGAAACGATCGTAAAGGCCGTAGATATCATGAAAAAGGCCCGCTTCTGCATGATCTTCTTCGGTATGGGCTGCACCCACACGGATGGCCGCAACCATAACATCGATGCGGCAATCAGCCTGACCCGCGACCTCAATAATTACACCAAGTGCTCGATCATGGCAATGCGGGGACACTATAATATCGCCGGGCCGGGGCAGGTCTGGTCGTGGATCTTCGGGTTCCCGTACTGTATCGACCTTTCCAAGGGCACTCATGCACACATGAACCCGGGCGAAACAAGTTCCGTGGACCTTGCGATGCGCGACGAAGTCGACTGCTTCGTGAATATCGGGGCTGACGCAGGTGCGCATTTCCCGATCCAGGCAGTCCAGCACTTAAAGAAACACCCGTTCATCACTGTCGACCCCAACTTCAACATGGCAAGCGAGATCGCCGACCTCCATATCCCGGTCAGGATTGCCGGTGTGGACGAGCCGGGTGTTGTCTACCGTATGGACAACGTCCCGATCCAGTTCAAGGCTGTAATCGACGGCCTGCCGGGTGTTCCGAGCGATGAGGAACTCTTCGACATGGTGTACGAACGCATGTGCGAACTCACGAATACCCAGCCTGTCTGGATTGCCGCAAAGGAAGACCGGAAACACCCCGCGAACATTTCGGCGGTGAACGAAGCATGAGCGAGATCAAAGGCGAAATTTTAATCAAGGGCGGGTTTGTCATCGACCCGGCCCAGAATATCGACGGTGATATTGCCGATATTGCCATAAAAGACGGTAAGATCGTCGAGAGGGTCAGCAATGCTGCAAAGGTCATCGATGCAAAAGGCAAAGTCGTCATGGCCGGCGGTGTCGACGTCCACTCACACGTGGCAGGCCCCAAGGTGAACGTAGGCCGGTTGATCCGGCCCGAAGACAAGCTCTTCAAGAGCGGCGTGGCCCACGCCCCGACCCGTATGGAGATGGGATTCTCCGTCCCGAGCGTATTAAAGACTGGATACGACTATGCCCGTATGGGGTACGGCTTTGTCATGGAAGCGGCAATGCCCCCGATCCATGCACCCCACGTGCACGAAGAGATCCACGACACTCCGATTATCGATGAAGCAGCGCTCCCGGTTTTCGGGAACAACTGGTTTGTCATGGAGTACATCCAGAAAGGCGAGATTGAGAACACCGCTGCCTACATTGCCTGGCTGCTCCGGGCAACCAAGGGTTACGGTATCAAGATCGTCAACCCCGGCGGCACCGCTGCCTGGGCATGGGGCATGAACTGTCTCGACCTCGAAGACAAGGTCCCGTACTTCGACGTCACGCCCCACCAGATCCTCACCGGGCTCATGCAGGCAAACGAGTACCTCGGCCTGCCCCACTCCATCCACGTCCACCAGAACGACCTCGGCAACCCCGGGAACTACCCGGTCACCCTTGCTTCGCTCAAGCTCGCTGAGGGAGTCAAGACAAAGAACAAGTTCGGGCGCGAACAGGTCATGCACTCGACCCATCTCCAGTTCCACTCCTATGGAGGGGACAGCTGGGCGACATTCTGCTCGAAGGCAAAAGAAGTCATGGACTACGTCAACAAGCAGAAAAACATCACCATCGACCTCGGCTGCGTAACCCTTGACGAGACCACTACGATGACGGCCGACGGCCCGTTCGAGCACCACCTCCATGCATTAAACCACCTCAAGTGGGCGAACGTGGATGTCGAAATGGAAACTGCCGCAGGCGTTGTCCCGTATATCTACAGCAAAGACGTTGTCCCGAACGCCATCCAGTGGGCGACCGGTCTCGAACTTGCGCTGTACAGCAAGGACCCGATGCGGACCTTTATCACCACCGACCACCCGAATGCCGGCCCGTTCACCCGCTACCCGCGGGTTATCAAGTGGCTCATGAACAAGAAGTCGCGTGAAGCGGTCCTTGCCTCCATGAAGAAATCGGACAAGGTCATCGATGCAACGACCATCCACACGATCGACCGCGAACTCAACCTTTACGAAATTGCGGCCATGACCCGTACCGGCCCGGCAAAGTGCCTTGGCCTCTCCAGTTATTACGGCAGCCTCAAGCCCGGAATGATTGCCGATGTTGCGGTCTACGACCTCAACTATAAGGACATGCCAAGCGACCCCGAGAAGATCGAGTCCGCTTTCTTACGTGCGGCAGCCTTTGTCAAGTCCGGTGAAATCGTTGTCCGCGACGGCGAAGTCCTCAGCCACGGTCACAAGAAGACCGTCTGGGTCAACCCGAAGATGAAGGAGAACCCGCAGGTAAAACGCGATGTCACCGAGAGCTTCACCAAGGGCTATTACACGGTTGGTCTCACCAACTACCCGGTCCGCGAATACCTCGCACCGCACCCGTTCGTGATCGACGTCGATGTGGAGGCCTAAAAGGCAGGTGCTGACATGGCAACCGTAACCTTAACCCCCACAAAGACACCCGAGCTGATGCTCGAAGCAAACTCCGTTACCCCGGATGCATTTGCCGGAAAGAATGCAGAACAGATTGCCACGCTTGAGTGCCGCGAAGGAAAGACCCATGTTACCATCGGAGACTTCTTTACGGTCTCCGGTAACGCCGGCGCAACGGCTGCCGAAACCGATATCGTGATCGCAGGTGACTGCACCCGGGTCAAGTATATCGGCAGCAAGATGACCGCAGGCACGGTCACCGTGAACGGCAACGCCGATATGTATGTCGGCGGCTGGATGAAAGGCGGCAAGATCCACATCAAGGGCAACGTCGATTCCTTCTGCGGTATCGCAATGGAAGGCGGCGAGATCCTTGTTGACGGCAGGGCCCAGAACCATGTCGGCTGCGCATACCGCGGCGACTGGAGAGGCATGAAAGGCGGCACGATCCGGATCAAGGGCGATGCCGGCAACGATATCGGGACTTTCATGCTTGGCGGGACCATCATCATTGAAGGGAACGCCTTCATCCACGTCTCCACCCACGCAGAAGGAGGCACAGTTATCGTCAAGGGCAATGTCGACGGCCGTGTCGGTGGACAGATGGTCAAGGGTACCATCTACGTCTTTGGCGAGATCAAGTTCATGATGCCCGGCTTCAAGAAAGTCGACAAGGTCGATCTTGAAGTCGACGGTACGAAAGCCACCTTCGACCACTACATCGGGGATCTCGGGGAACGCCACCCCAAGAGCAAGGGCAAGACAGTCTTTGCCGACCTGTACCTCAAGGCATAACCCACACTCTTTTTTTTCATACAAACGGATCGTTTATTACCCGGCATGGTATATGCCTGAAATATCGCTGAATCATCCCGGCAGGAAAAACATTATGGCAGACATCGGCACCGAATTCATTAAAGGGACAAAATACCCGGATTATTCCACCGTGGACCTTGTCCTCCGCAAACCTGAACCACCCGTAGAACTCCCCCTCCCCGAAGGGACAAAAATTATCGGACTCCCGGATCCAAAAAAGGCAAAGGTCCCGAAAAAAGCCGTTACGGATATCATAAAGACCTGGGAGCCATCCGCATTTCTGGCCCGTTCGTCAATCACTCTCGAACAGCTTTCGGTGCTGCTCTGGTATACCCAGGGGTTCCGGCTCCGGGTAAACGAGGCCCTGGTATTAAAAAATGTGCCGTCGAGCGCGTCGCGGTACCCCCTTGAAACATATTTTGTCGCAGGCGAAGTGGAGGGACTGGAATGCGGGCTCTACCGCTACATCCCCAGTACGCACAGTATCGCGGTCCTGCGGGAAGATTCCGGCCTGCCTCTGGAGATGGCAACGGCAAGCATGAACTTCAAGGTGGTTACCCGGGCTGCAGTCACGTTCATCTGGGTCGCTGTCCCCTACCGCACGGTATGGGCCCTCGGGAAACGTGGATACCGGAGCATCTTTCTCGAAGCCGGCCATACCTGCCAGGAACTGAT
>JAQWDG010000015.1 GCA_028705545.1 Methanoregula sp.
GGGAGATGGGGCGCTTTACGCCGTTTAAGGAAAAATACGGGCTTGACGGGAGCGTAATCGCAGCGGCAAGCCTGATCGCCGGCATCGGGAGCGCTGTCGGCCTCGAACGGGTGCCGGTCGAGGGCATTAATGGATCGCAGGACTCGAATCTCAAGGGAAAGATCGCAGCAGCCATCCGCGAACTTTCGTACCGGGACTTCGTGCTCGTCAACATCAAGGGGGCCGACGAGTCCGGCCACGACGGCCTGCCCCTGCAGAAAAAGGCGTTTGTCGAAAAGGTCGATGCCGCACTCGCACCGCTCACCGGGTTAAGGGACACCCTTATCGTCATCTGCGCCGACCATTCCACACCGTGCAGCATCCGTGACCACAGTGCCGACCTGGTGCCGGTGATCGTCCGCGGCGATGGTGTCAGGACAGACGATGTGAACGAATACGGCGAACGGGCCTGCGCGAAAGGAGGACTCGGCCGGATCAGGGGGGCGGATCTTTTGCAAATCGCTCTCGATCTCATCAACCGGGCGCACAAGTACGGGGCATAAAAAACAAACGAGAGGGAACCATGAGCGGAGATACGGTAAAGAACTGGCACAGGCATTGTTTCCTTCCCGACGGGACGGAACTCCAGGAACACAGCATCAAGACCGACCGGGACATCGTGGTCGGGGAGTTCTGCCAGATCGATTACGGCCTCCGGGGCGCCGATGTGTACGTGGGCGAATCCTCAAAAATCCGCGAGTACGTCTGGGCAAACGGCGATGCCCGGATCGGGAACATGTGCGAGATCGGAAGCGACGTGATTGCAAAAAAAGACGCGTACATCGGCGAAGGCGTCCACATCGCGGGAAAACTGGTAGTAAACGGTGCGCTCGATATCGGTGAGAAGGTGGAGATCGCCGAAGGCTTTGAGGCGACCGGGGAGATCGCGGTGAGAAACCCGATGCCAGTGCTCGTTTTTATCCTCATCTATCTCATGACCATGCTCAGGATCGAGAACGAGAAAGAGCTCGACCGGATCATCGACAATTTCTTCGAGGACGAGGGAAAGGCCGAGCTCCCGCTCATGATCCCGGCCCGCTCCAAACTCAACATGAAGGTCTTTGCCGTTCCCTCGTCGATGAAGATCGGGCGGAAGTGCCGGCTGCACGGCAATGTCCGGGCCGGCTCGATCGATCTCCTAGAAGAGACCGTGGTCTTCGGGTCCTTACGGGCCCGGGGTGCCATCAGCATTGCGGGCGGGTCGACCGTACACGGGAATGTCGAGAGCAGCGGAAAAGTGCACATAAAAGCCGGCGCCCACATCCTCGGCGATGTGATCGCAAAGGAGATCTTCCTTTCAGAAGAGGCAAAGATCGACGGGATCATCGAGGCGCCCCACGGCATGCACATCGGGAGCGGGGACTAATGCCGCAGAAAGCCGCCGAGATCCTCGGGCTCGACGAGGTCGCCTTCATCGAACCGTCGTTTGCAGCCCTCACCGACCCGCTCTACACAAGCCTCCTTGCCGCCGACAACGGCGACGAGGGGCGGATGCTCGTGGACGAGAACGAGGACCCGGTCGCGGTCGCCTTCCACGAGAAGGCCGGGTGGATCGCGGGATCGTTTCTCTGCCGGCCCCCGAGCGCAGAGCTGATCGATGCATTCGAGCAGGTTAACGGCGAGATCTACCAGGAGGACCGGGCGGTCTGGGCGGCGGCAGTCCGCGGGTACTTCTCGTTGTTGCTCAGGAAAGAGGTGGCCCCGGCATTCGAGGACCTCAACCCGGTCAGAAAGGGGATCCTCTCCGATGCGATCACCGGAGTCTGGGGGAAAGGAACAGGAGAGACCTGTATCGACTGCGGCTGCGGGTCCGGGGTCGGGTCGCTCGTGCTCCGCGAGCTCGGGTACACCCCGCTCTCGTTCGACAACGATCCGGCGCTCCTCTCGCTCGGTCTTGAAAAGGGCCGGCTGCTCCCGGAAGAGACGATGTGCATCGATGCAACGCAGGTCGCGGCATATACCGGGCCGGTGCCAAAAGCCATCGGGATCATGATGGGTGAGATCAACACGTTCTCATCTGAGATGTGGCATGCGATAGCCGCCGGCCTCTTTGCGGTGAGCCGCGAGACCCTCATCACGGTAGGAACAGAACCAGAGACCCACCTGATAGCGGAATGGGCAAACGAGGCCGGTCGGAGCATCGAGATCCGCGAGAATACCGGCGATGCGTTCTACGACCACTGGCTCTGCGTGGCCCGGCAGTCCTGAACCGGATTCACCAAAAAATGTGTCCCTTTCAGGGAGGGTCGGTTCTTCTTTTTTTATTTTAGCCGATCCGGGCAAGCCGGGGACTGACCCACCGGCTTACCTTCCAGTAGCACCATGCAGCAATGGCGCCGATGATAAAACAGACGGTCACCCGGAACCGGAGATCGAAACCGGAGTCCGCGGTGAGCACTACAAAAAAGAGGCTGACCGCGATCATCACAGCCGCAAGCGACACGACGACGATACCGGTCTCGGCATGGGTCGGGCGGGGGTTTGCCTCAAACCCGCAGAAGTGGCAGCGGGTGCTTCCTTCGGGCAGCCGGGTCCCGCAGTTCGGGCAGATCATAATGCAAGTATCCCATTTTTCTTTGCAATCAGTTAAAGCAATGGGCCGGCCGTCCTTACAGCACGCAGACCTCGCAACTCTGGCTGCCGCAGGGGATGTTGTCGATCTTATACGTGAGCGCCCAGCGCTTGATCCCCCGGATCACGTCCATGAGCGCAAGGCCGCTCCCCGTTAACGAATACTCGCTCTTTACCGGGAAGGTGGTGGCATCCACCTTTTTTTGTACTATTCCCTCTGCTTCGAGCTCATGCAGGCGTTCCGAGAGCACTTTCTGGGTGATATCGCCGAGCGCTTCCATGAGCTCCGAGAACCGCCGGGTGTGGTCCGGCCCCTTGTAGATCTCGAGGATGACAAGAAGCGTCCATTTCTTCGTGAGGTATCTGACTGTGCGGTTGACCGTGCAGCTCTTGTCCATGGTATAGTTTCTGAAACTCTTTCCTATTTAACCCTAGTATACTAAAGAAACCTTGTAGGAAAAAGATACGAAGGTGCTGGAAAATGTTCTGCTACCAGTGTGAAGAGACAGCGCGGGGAACCGGCTGTACGGTAAAGGGTGTCTGCGGGAAGGAAAGCGCAACCGCGGGCCTGATGGACGTTGCAATATACCTCTGCAAGGGAATAGCAGAGCGAAACATTGCTGCCGCAAAGAAGGGATTGGAGAATAAGGACGCCGGCCGGTTCATCGCCGAAGTGCTCTTCTCCACGCTCACCAACGTGAACTTCGACGATCAGCGGTTCCGGGCACTGATTGCTCAGGCAATAGCAATCCGTGACGCACTCCCGGCAGCGGGCACACACGAACCGGAAGCCTGTACCTGGACGCCGAAGAACGATGCCGAGATCGCGGCAAAGGCCGAGAAGATCGCACAGCAGGCAAACGCAAACGACGATGTCCACTCGCTGCGGGCCCTGCTCCTCTTTGGCCTCAAAGGCGTTGCCGCATACTACCACCATGCAGTAGTACTCGGGTACACGGATGAGAAGATCACCGCGTTCATGCAGAAAGGGCTCGCCTCCACCCTCCACGATCTCCCGGCAAGCGAGATGACCGCTCTCGTACTCGAATGCGGCGGGATCGGCGTGGAAACGCTCGCCCTCCTTGACACGGCAAACACCAAAACCTACGGCAGCCCGCAGATCACGCCGGTTAAGACCGGTGCAGGGAAACGCCCGGGCATCCTTGTCACCGGCCACGATCTCAAAGACCTGGAGATGCTTCTTGAACAAGCAAAGGACAGCGGTGTCGACATCTACACGCACGGCGAGATGCTGCCGGCAAACGCCTACCCGGCGTTCAAGAAATACGCAAACCTTGCCGGCAACTACGGCTCGTCATGGTGGCACCAGAAAGAGGAGTTCGAGAAGTTCAACGGCCCGGTGCTTGTCACCACCAACTGCATCGTGCCGCCCAAAGACAGCTACCAGGGCCGGCTCTATACCACGGGACCGGCCGGCTACCCGGGCGTCACGCACATCCCGGCAGCCGCTGACGGCTCAAAGGACTTCTCCGGAATCATCAGGTACGCACAGACCTGCCCGCCCCCGCAGGACCTGGGTTCGCCCGGCCGGGATCTCATCACGGGCTGCGGCCATGACGCCGTGCTCGCCATTGCCGGCACAGTCATCGAAGCGGTCAAAAAAGGCGATATCAAACGGTTCGTGGTCATGGCCGGCTGCGACGGCAGGCAGGCAGAGCGCGAGTATTACACGAAGTTTGCCGAGGCACTCCCGAAGAACACCGTGATCCTGACCGCCGGGTGCGCCAAGTACCGGTATAATGGCCTCGACCTCGGCACGATCGGGGGCATCCCCCGGGTGATCGATGCCGGCCAGTGCAATGACTGCTACTCACTCGTGGTGATCGCCCAGGCCCTAGCAAAGGCGTTCAACGTGGGGATAAACGAGCTGCCGGTCTCGTACAACATTGCCTGGTACGAGCAGAAGGCAGCGCTCGTCCTCCTGGCACTCTTAAACCTCGGGGTAAAGAACATCACGCTCGGGCCAAAACTCCCGGCCTTTGTCTCCCCGGGTGTCTTAAAAGTGCTCGTGGACAACTTCGGGATTGCAAAGAACAGCACGGTCGAGGCAGACCTTGCCCGGCTCGTGCCGGCCTGAAAACCCATAATTATTTTACCGCTCCCGGCCAGCAAACGATCAAAAGGAGACCGCAGGAAAAAAGGTGAATTTCATGCCAGAAACGATCGAACCACGGGAAAAGCCCGACAAAAAACGCGAAGAGCTCAAGGGAAAAGTCCTCTCGTTAAAAGAGCTCGTTGACTACCAGGAGGGCGCTGTCACCAGCCGGATGATCGTAAACCGGGCGGCGGGCAGCATTACCCTGTTCTCATTCGATGAAAACGAAGGCCTTTCCGAGCACACGGCACCATTCGATGCCACGGTTACCATCCTTGAAGGGGAATGCGAGGTCTGGGTTGCCGGGCAGACCTGCACCATGAAAGAGGGAGATACCATTATTTTCCCGGCACATGCTCCCCATGCACTCTCTGCGGTCACCCGGTTCAAGATGAGCCTTACCATGATACGGGGATGACCGGGATGGGGGGAGATGGAAACGAGGGGAATTACTGCTCTATCTGCGGCGGCATCCCACCGGATCAGATCAAGATCAAGAAGATCCGGATTAATGAAAAAGAGACCGGGATAGACCGGCTTGACTGGATCCTGTTCGATGTGTACTGCAAACACCTTGCAGATGATGAACTCATCACCGACGAACTCGTAAAACGGGTCCGGCAGTTTAATTATATACCGACAAAAAAACTGCCGGCATACCGGGAAGCCCTCCTGCGGGAATTCAAGGCGTTCAAACCTGACGGTATACCGTCTGGCAAAGGGTCATGAAGAAAAAACCGGAAGTGTGTGCAGATGAAACGAAAGATCATCCGGATTGACGAAACGAAATGCACGGGCTGCGGCCAGTGCATCCCGGACTGCCCCGAGGGAGCCCTCCAGCTCATCGGGGGGAAGGCCCGGCTGGTCTCCGACCTGTTCTGCGACGGGCTCGGGGCCTGCATCGGTACCTGCCCGGAAGGAGCGATCTCCGTTATCGAACGGGAGGCAGCGCCGTACGATGAGCGGGCGGTGATGGAGACGATCGTGCGGCAGGGCGCACCGGTGATTAAAGCCCATCTCGAACACCTTGCCGGCCACGGGCAGATTCCCTTGTATGATCAGGCAATCGAGTACCTGATCGAGCAGGGAATCCCCATCCCCGATCATGCGGCACCGGACCGGAAATCTGCCGCCCCGCCACAGGCTCATCCGCCGGCAGGCCGTATGGGTGAAGGCGTTGTCTGCCCTCAGGGCCCGCACGGGGCCCACCCGTTTGCCGGGTGCCCTGGTTCGGCGGCACGCAGTATTCCCCGCACAGGCGGTCCCCGTCAACCGGTGGGCGGGACAACAGACTCAGAGCTCCGGCAATGGCCGGTCCAGCTCAGTCTTTTGAACCCCGCTGCCCCGTATTTCGAGAACGCCGACCTGCTCATTGCCGCGGACTGCGTGCCGTTTGCCTATGCCGGGTTCCATGCAGAGCTGCTCAAAGGAAAGATCGTGATCATCTTCTGCCCGAAGCTCGATCCCGATATCCCGGGGTACATAGAAAAGCTCGCCGCTATCTTCTCGCAGCACACGATCCGCTCCATCACGGTCGCCCACATGGAGGTCCCCTGCTGCAGCGGGGTCCGGTACGTGGTGGACAAGGCTCTGGAAAAATCCGGAAAAAAGATCCCGGTAGAAGAGAAGACTATTACCATTGACGGGAAGGTGAAGTGAAAGTGTTCCAGAGGTGTCTTTACAGAGGGTTTCTAGATAGTTGCGCTTTACGGGAGCTCTTCGTTATTATGGATGCCAGCCCTCCCACAAAAAATATACCTGTCTGAACAGTGCTATTAGCTGCGTTTTCGTCCGATGGAAAAACCCGGTTTTTGGCCGAATTCGTGCGTGTTTTGCACGAATAAGTGCGTGTTTGGAGGTGTGGAAGGGCAATCGGGGCCCGTATCGGGCCCTAAATACCCTGGGTCTCGGACTCTGTCAGAACCTCCCGGATACTATCCTTTGGCACCTCTCCGTCGGGTGCAGCCGGGCATCGGATAATTTGTCACGATCACATCAGCCGAATGTCCCAAGAGCCAATTCAGAGCGTCTCTCCCAGAATAGACCGGATGCATTGTTACATCACCGAACCGTTCGCATAATCTGCATACTACCCAGCCAGATTCTGGTCATCCTCCAAAAAAAACCGATCTCATAGCCCTTCATCGGTTCTTTCCTTGTGCTCCCGCGTCATCCTGTCCTTATCAAGCAGCCCGTCCCGGATAAAAATAATCCGATCGAAGAATTCCTGATGCCACGGCTCATGGGAGACCATCACAATCGTCTGGCCAAGGTCACGGTTCACGGCCCTGAAAAGCTCAAGGACTATCCATGAATTCTCCGTGTCGAGATTTGCGCACGGTTCATCTGCTAAGACAATTGACGGTTTGTTGACCAGAGCTCGCGCGATCGAGACCCGTTGCTGCTCGCCACCTGAAAGCTCGTATACAAGGTGATTGAGCCGGCCGGCAAGGCCCACCTTTTCGAGAACTGAAGCGGCTGCCGCGTAACTGTCAGCAAGTGATCTCCCCTGCATTATCGCGGGCAGGGCAACATTCTCCTGCACGTTCAGCTCAGACACCAGAGCATAATCCTGAAAGACATAGCCAAGGTTCATGAGCCGGAAATTAGTCCGTTCCTCGTCACTGAGATGAGATACATCTGTTGTGTTGATAAGAATCGTCCCGGCGGAGGGCATGTCAAGAAGAGCCATCTGGTGGAGAAGCGTGGACTTTCCGCTTCCCGAAGGCCCCATGATGCCCACGAACTCACCGCGCTGTATGCTGATGGAGATTCCTTTGAGCGCCTCAACTTCGACATTCCCCAACCGGTAGATCTTTTTGAGACCAGATACTTCGATCATGGATTCAGCCTCTCATAGCATCGAGGATTTCCTCATCCACAGTCTTTCGAGCGGGAATGTAACCTGCAATAAGTGAGACGACAAGGAGTGTGATGACACTCCCCAGCAGACGGACAGGCTCGATGATTGGTGCGATATCGCCTATCGGGAACCGGATGGGGTGTGTGGTGAGATAGTACACGATGAGATCGAACATGAGGAGTCCGATAACAATTCCTGCTATACAGAGGCAGGTTACCTGCAAGAGATAACTGTTGACAATCACCTCTTTTTTAATCCCGATTGCCTTCATAATCGCAATTTGCTTGCGTTTGTTGACGGTATTGATGAAGATTACAATGAAGATCACGATTGCTCCGATGACCAGTGAGAAGACAATCATGATCGTGTTGATCAGGGAAAAACTCGTGTTAATATCCCCAACAAATCCCGCACCCTCCTCGCTCCAGGTCTTGATCGGTTCCTGAATACCGTACGAGAGCATTGTTGTACGGAAATTGTTTTCATTCCCGGTCGCGGAGAGTTTTACCAGTACGATGGATGCCTTGTCGGAAAGCCCCATCACCGATTCCATCTCCTTTGTCGTAATAAACCCGGTCTGGTCAACCGTTGTTGACTGGGTTTCAAAGATCCCTTTGACATGATATGTCCGCACCACGCCGTTACTGAACGTTACGTCGATTGTGTCCCCAACCTGTACACCTCCAAGGGATTTTAGTTTGTCAAGCGAGGTATCCTTGTGGCCGGCCAGTAGTTCCCCGATAACGATCTGGTCGCGGTCACCGTCGCTCAGGTATTCTCCGGTTATCATCTTGTCCGGTATCGTGAGAACCTGTGCCTCATCAGAGGGATTTACCGATGTGAGGGTTTTTCCGAGTGTTGTGTCGTGGTACGTAAAGGTTGCCGCGGTGACATACCGGGGCGAGGACGCAACAACACCGGGGATCCGGTTGATCTTCTCGGTCAGGTACGAGACGTCTTCAATATAGAGATGGTGCTCCTTTGGCTCTATCGCAATATTGCCATACATGTAATCGACAATCTGGTTGTTCTCGACCTGGATTATCCCTGCAAGGAGCGCCGGCTGGAATACCAGCATGACAAAGACGAGACCTATGATAAGTACCGTCAGACCAAGAGTAAACCGGTTGCCCCGTTCCAGACTTCGCAGGGCAAGGAATATGGACACCCTGTGGGATGTGGATGACATCCTACTGCCCCTTTTTTCTCCGGTGGTACCAGATGCCGGCAACGCATAGCGCAACAAGAGCAGCAACCGCAGCAATTATGAGAACGTTGTTCTGCCGGGAGACACTGAGGGTTAGTTGTTTTCTGATCGTGTGATTCCCATAATCATCGGCATACTGCACGCTGACTGTATAGGGGAAATCACCGTTTGTGATATCGGTCAGGTAAAAGACCGCAGGGGCGTCATTCCCCGGCTCGATCTTTCCCACAAATGCGTCATGATTCCCGGCCATGGGAAGATCGATCGAGGCTTCAACAGATTTTGCATCATCTGTTCCTGTATTCTCGATTCGGAGGATCATGGTAAACGGGCCAGGGCTGACCCGGACCGGATCTGTTGTGAGGGATTTGATACTGACCTCTGCTTTTCCTTTCATGTGGACGCCCACATGCTCGACTTGGGTGACTCGGGTTCCGTCCGGATTGGCAAAGGTGATCGTCACCGGGATGTCCCGGAGCCCGAGGGGTGAATCCTTGTCCGTGGAGAGCGACAGGTTGAATGTTGCATGGTCCCCCGGGTCTAGGTGACCGAGGTAATAATTCCCCGGGCCGTTTAAGGAAAGGGACGATGCGGATGCATTAATCGCAACCGTGATATCATCAGCACGACTGCTGCCTGTATTGGAGAGGTCAAGAAACAGGGTAAACTCGTTGCCCGGGACTACCTGATCCGGGAGGGTCCGGTTCAGGATCAGTTCCGGTTTTTTTACCACGGCAATATGGGTATTGACATTGACCGGCACCGGGTACCGGGTGCTCGTGCCGTCTCTGACATCGATCCAGACTTCAGGGAAATAGATCCCGTCTGTCTCCGGCGCTTGGATCAGAAACGTGACCGGGACTGACTGGCCAGGCCCCAGCGACCCGAGACGGGAAAAGTCTGGCGACACAACAAGGATACCGTTTCCTTCAAGGTGGACGTTCTCGACAAAGAGACCGATACTGGTACTCTTCGTTGTGGCAAACCCGCCGGAAGATGCTCCCTCGTTCTGCAAGATATTGGAGTTCTGGTTGGTATTTTTCAGGGTGACGGTCAGTGTACCCGTATCGCCCGGCATGAGCACTGAGGGTGTAATTTCATAACCATCTATGATTACTGTTGGCGAAGTAACAGAAACTGCACCGTTGTCTTCAGCTGTAGCTATACCGGTGCTGATGAACAGCATGATCAGCAAGATCAGGTATTTTACCTTCATGGGCAAACCTCACGATTATACCGTTGAAGAATACGTTAGGCTTTAAGCCAGACATGTAGGGCCATATTTATTATCCGGACAACCCCTATGGTGTAGTATGAAAAAGATGACGATCAGGACCTCTGTTGAGATCATGGTCGGGTTTGTTCCTTTCCTGCAGTATTTCGAACGCGTAGAACTGATTACCCTGTTCAATATCGGAGCTGATGTCCATACCCGGGTCTGCCGGATAAGGATCAAAAAAGATATGTCCATCGAAAATATCCCCTACAACAGAATAATCTCAAACCTAATCATCCTGAACAGAGACGGCCGCGACTATACCTGCTTCATTAAAGGGGAATTCCCGGACGAGATTAACTGGTTTATTCATGCCGTTGATCTGAAGCTTGAATATCCTGTAATTGTAGAGAGCGGGCGATGCACCCTGACCCTTATCGGTTCTGCTGAAGAATTACATGAAGTCATAAACGCAGCCATTAAAAAAAAATGGGAGACTGAGATCCTTGCCGTTGAGGAGTACAATCCCCATATCAGTGGAATTTTCAATATATTCACCGGGAAACAAAAAGAGATCCTGCTTGCGGCATATCAGGCAGGTTATTTTGAATACCCCCGACGGATTGACGCCGGGCGTCTGGCAAAAAAAATGGGGATGCACAAGACAACACTTCTTGAACATATCCACAAAGCCGAGAACCGGCTGATGGGGCACATCATTGAACATACGGCCAGGTAACTGTCTCACGGACAGATCGTATTATCGACAGCGCACCGAGTTAATCTTCTTTGGGACCCGACAGTTCCTGGTTCATGGAATAAATAAGTGCCCCGCCTTTCGGACAAATATCCCGGCAACGGCCGCACAGGTAGCATTCTGCCTTTCTATCCTCCTTCTTTCCCTCTTCAGAGGGACAGACTTTTTCACACTTCTTACAGTTGATGCAGTTGTTGGTCCGGTGGAGACGAAAGAGACTTTTTACAGCTCCAAGAGAGAACAAAAACCCGACCGGGCAGACAAGCCGGCAAAACGGGCGGTAAAAAAACAGAGAGATCAGGAGTACGAGGACAAATACCGCAGAGCCGGCTGTGAGGGTGAGATAGAAGAAATCCTTGATCCCAAATACTTCAAGCAGGGAGAAGGAGAAGGCAACAGCTGCGAGGATAATTGCAAGAAAAACAAGTGACCGGATAATCAGGAAGAGGATTTTTCTTGGCGGGCGAAATTTCGGGGCCGGTGCAGAATATGCAATCTCCTGAACAGCACCAACGGGACAGAGATAGCCGCAGAAGAATCTCCCAAAGATCCAGGTCAGCACAAAGAGAATCGCAAGTCCGACAATGCCTGCAATAAGGGGAGCTCCCAGACCCTGTGCAGTTCTGAGCACAATCTGCTGGAATTGATACGGTACAACAGGAGAGAATAGCAAAAATCCAAGGATTGACGAGAGGATGAGCACCAGCCAGCCGATTTTCAGCCGCCAGTGACAGGAGTACCACAGATATGCAACGATAAAAATCATCGTAACCGCATAAAAAAAACCAATGAAATTTGGGAGGGGATCAAGTACCATAGTGAATCTCCGGTTATCGGGTTACGAAGAGGGCATCGGGATATTCAGCTGTAACATAAGCCCCATCAGATTTGCCTCACCCCAGATTTCAGCAATTCTTCCGTTCTTTAATCGGAATATTTCGATACCGGTCAAAGCAATCGATTTACCGGTTGGCGGGAGTCCCATGAACGCTCCGTTATGCACACCTCGCGAAGTGAACCGGCAGGTAACCTTGTCGCCATCGGCGATCATATCTTCAATTGTTACATACAGACCATGGAATGCGGCCCTACAATCCTTAACGATATTGTTGATTGTTTCAATTCCGGAACCGGTAGTGGGAAAAGGAACGTGCAACGATAATTCGGTATCAAGGCAGGCATCGGCAGCTTCGATGTCGCCTTTTGAAGGGCCGACTTCAAAGAATTTCCTGACGAGTTCCATATTGGCTTTTTCCATGGCAGTGTATGTCATGCATAATACTCAGCAGGAAATTATTTAATTTTGTTGTCCCTACAATAGTAACAAATGGAGCCGATTGTTGAAAATCTCACCCGGCTTGGGCTCACGGAATACGAGGCCAAGATCTATGTTGCACTTGTCGGACTCGGCGAGGCTAATGTCCGCAGGATCCATGAGATTAGTAATGTTCCCCGGGCACGGGTGTACGATATCCTGAATTCCCTATCTAAGAAAGGATTCATCAACATACGGCAGGGAAGCCCGCTGATGTACAGTGCAGTCCGACCTGACAGTGTAATCTCTCTCCTTAAAAAAGATCTTGATAGCGCCGCCAATGATAGTGTAAAGACACTTGAGGCACTCTCAATTGGAGCAGAGCAAAATTATTCTCCCATCTGGTACGTTCACAGCGAGTGGACCATCCTGAAAAATCTGGAGCTGCTCATTGAGAGCGTTCGTAAGGAACTCGTTATTCTTTGTTTTAATACAGAAACGCTGCATGAATTCCTTGGGCCGATAGCAGCAGTTGCCGGGAGGCATACGGTCAACGTCCTATTCCCCCGGGGTGTTGCCACGGGGTTTTCCCCTGTAAAGAGTGTTTCGTTTTTTGAAGCCGGAACCGTAAAGGATTTTTTTGGAGTAAACATTTTCGAGAAAGTTTTCTCCAGCCCCATAAACCGCGAAGGGATCGACTTTGTCCTTGAATGCATCCTTGTTGCAGATGATCATGATTCCATGTTTATCTATTCACAAAACGGGAAGCGCATGGCCGTGATTATGACACTGCCGTTTATCACCAGCTTCCAGAGCCAGTTATTCAACCAGATGATCTTGCATGCTTCTCCTGTTGGGACGACGGGCGATCATCGCAAGTCAGGAAACGCTGCCATGAACCAAGAGGAAAAACACACGCACACGAGTGATGAAAATGAAAATCCATGAAGTAAGTAAAACGGAGTCCGTGAAAAACCCCCACAATGTAGATGTACGACCGATTTTTGAATCCCCGGAAACATCTGCGGTTGTAATTTCCCTCAAACCCGGTGAATCGCTCAAGAAGCATACTACATCGGTCGATGTATTCTTTTATGTCCTTGAGGGAACCGGGATTGTTGAGATTGGTGATGAACGCCAGAATATCGATAAGGACACACTGGTAGAGAGTCCAGCTATGAAAGCACATTGCTGGATAAATGAAAGCAACGATCTTCTTCGAGTTCTTATCGTGAAAATGTTAACAACAGGGAAAGGGAAAGATACCCGGGTTCTCTAACCTTTTTACAGAGCGTTTGTGAGGTTCGTACGAACCTGATGGCAGCCTGAGCGCAATTTCTTCTTTGGGAATGTGCGCCGGAAAAGGTAGATCCGGTATTCGGGGGTATGTTTATCGCGAGGGAATGTTCCTTACCTTAATCCTCACCCATTCGCTGCGATCCTCTGCTCATTATCCGCCCGAAATCATTTCTCCACTCCGCTTTGCCTTGAAGACACGGTAAAATTCAAAAACAGAAAAATGAGGTACGATGATGAAATGCCCGATATATTTCCCGGATCTCTTAGAACAATTCATGAGTACATGCAATGAAACCGAACACTGGGCCACCGTTGAAGAGTTTCGCACAAAATTATCCATTGACAAAACATTTGCCCTTGCAATTTCAGGATTTCTACGAAGACTCTATAATAATCCAACAGTGCCGGGTCGGTATACGGTTGTGCGAATTGAAAACCTGAAAGTTTACCAGCCTCAAAGGAAAACTATCCATCGTTACCTCATCCGGGAAAGAGCAATGAATGCTTCCATCAAATCCCCGGAATGAGTGCCAGATGTTACGGTGGAGATGAACAAGACAACACATCCAAAAAATTTGACAACGCCGGAGAACTACCGCCGCCCGTGGCCCTTATGGTGCCCGTGCTGCTGCTGGTTCCGCCCGTCCCCTTTTTTCTCCCGCTCCTCCTTTTCCATGGGCGGGCTTTCGAGCTCCGCGATGATATCGAGCGGCTCGTCCATCAGTTTCGTGAGCCGGACCACCTCAAGCAGCCGCTCGATGCCGATGAAGTGCTCGGACATCACCTTTGCAAGCGGGGAGAGCACGAGCTTTGTCCCTTCCTTGTGCACGAGCCGGTGAGAAACGAGCTCGGGAAGCACCGGCTCCATCTTTCCCACCATGGTGGAATTAATCCGGGCAAGGTCTGCCTCCTCGCCCCCGCAGGCAACTGCGTTTGCCACGTACTCCTCGGAACTAGCCTCAAGGTCGTGCTCCGGCGCCACCTCTTCCATCTCCCCTTTGAGGAGCTTTAACGCAATCTCCTCTTCCGTGCCCGGGATCTCCCGCGAATAGCTCCCGCCGGGTTCCGCGAGAAGGACGACTTTCCCGAGGTCGTGGAAGTCGGGACGGCCGGCCCGGCCGGCCATCTGATTGAACTCCTGCACCGAGAGCCAGCTCCGGCCCATGGCAAGGGCATCGAAGATCACCTGCGATGCGGGGAAATCGACCCCTGCCCCGAGCGCCGCGGTGGTCACGACTGCCATGAGTTTGCCATCGAGGAATTTCGTCTCGACTTCGCGGCGCTCCTGGCTGGAGAGCCCCGCGTGGTAAGCGGCCGCCCGCATCCCGAGCGCTTCTGCTATCGTGTGGCACCGGGCCCGGGCATTCGTGAAGATGATCGTCTGGCCCCGGAACCCTTTCGATGAAGTTGTTTTGTACTCCTCGGTCGTGAGTTTTTTGATGGTCGGGATCTTCTGCTTGCGCTCTAAAAAGAGGAGGTAGCGTTCGAGCGCAACGGGACGGTCGTCGTACCGCACGAGCTGGCAGTTGAGTTTCTTTGCGAGGATCTTCGGGAACCCGATCGTGGCAGAGAGATACAAAAACTGCGCCTGCGGGGCGAGATACTTGAGCCGGGCGATCATCCCGTCGAGCCGGTGGCCCCGGTCCGGATCCTCAAGCATCTGCACCTCGTCGATGACCACGGTGGCGATGTTTGCCATTTTTTTCCCGCAGCGGATCATGTTGTCCACGCCTTCATAGGTGCCGACAAGGATCGGGGCCTGCGGGTTCCGGTCGCCGACTTTCCGGGTCTCGGGAAGGTTGAGACGCGAGACACCGGTCAAAAGGCCGGTCTTTGCAAAGGCACCGTACCGTTCGGTAAACCGCTCGTACTTCTGGTTGGCGAGCGCCACGAGCGGGACTAAAAAGAGCATCCGCCCGCGGCCGGACAGGTAGTTCTTCATCCCGGCCATCTCGCCGATGAACGTCTTGCCGCTCGCGGTTGCCGCGACCACGAGGAGATCCTTTCCATGCAGCAGGCCGGCTTCGACGGCGAGCTGCTGGGCCGGCATGAGGGTCTCGACCTTGCAGGCATCGACAAACTGCCGGGGCAGCGGCAGCTCCATGAGGCTTGCGGTCTTGAGCACCGGATGTGCTTCGATCCGGTCAAAGAGCGCCGACTTCATCGAGACGTGTTCGGGCTGGACAAGCGCGAGCACCCGGTCCAGGTTCCGGGTCGCAACCAGCAGTTCCTCGAAGTGTTTGAGTGTCTCCCTGCCCATGTGCCCGAGCGGGGCAAGCTCCCGGCGGAGCTCCCGGCGCCCGCAGTCAAGACAGATACGCTCGCCTTTACCGAAGATCACGTGGTTGTCCTCGTTTATGGGCGTGTACCGGTCATCGAGGAGGCACATCCGGCAGGCCTCCACGTTCCCGCTCCGGATCTGGAAGGCTTTCATGAACTCCTCGAAAACGGAGTCCGGCTTTACCATCCGGACCTCGCTCTCGCGGAGCTGGGAGATCAGGTCCTTTGACGGCGTTGCCTGGTAGTCTTTGCGCGAACCCCAGCGGAGCCGGTACCGGACCGGCCGCGGCCCTTTCGGGGTCCCGGTCATCTCGACGATACCGACACCGACAACGTGCTTCCCGTCGTAAAAGAGGAGCTTGTAACTGCCTTTTACAGGCTGGACGAGGATCTTCATGAGGAGGGCAGATCGACGATAACGTACGAGAGCCCGACACCTTCGAGGCGCTTTAAGAAATCCGTGAACTCCTCGTCAACGATCACGATCACGCAGTCGATCCCGTGGAAGGCCGCCTCGATTACCCCTTCGCGGGCCCCGAAAAAGATATCCGGTTTTTTGCCGGCGGCCCTGAGTGCGATATAGGCTTCGAGGCCCACCGCAGCGACAAACCCGGCGCCGTGGATGACACTTTTTAGTTTCTCCGGGTCCACCTTGCGCGAGCCGCCGTGCTGGATCCTCGGCACCTTGCAGATCCGGATCGAGCCCTCGTGGTGCTCGATGATCCCGTTCAACCGGGCGACCCCGACATCCTCGTCCTTTTTTGCATCGGCAACAACGGTTCCCGTTGCCTGCTGGGGCTTTCTGGACGCATACAAAAACCCGCCCTTCATGTAGACCCCGACCTCGTCGCCGGCTTTTAAGGTCTCGGCTGCAATCGCCGGCCAGACCGAGACCTGCTGGATAATATCGCGCCGGATGTGGCGGGCGTAGGCTTCGAGCGACTCGGCGTTTGCAAGCACCCACTCGATGCCGGTCTTGGTCACTTCGTAGTTGCCCCGACCGCTCGCCGAGACCATGCCCTCGTCCGTAAGTTCGCGGATATATTCGGAGATTGCCTGCGGGGTAACGCCGAGCTTTACCGCGATCTCCTGCTGCCGGACCGCCGGCTGGTGCTCGGCGATCTCGACCAGAATCTGTAAACGGGATACTTCGCGCTTGCTGCGCAGGATAGAATTAAGGGGATCTTTAGCGTCCGGTGTCAAGCAGCACCAGCCCCTGTCCTTTCACATCGAGCTCGGGGATCCTTTTTGCGAGGCCCTTGATGAACACCGGGCTTACCCCGAACTTACGGGAGAGGTCGCCGATGGACGTGTTGCCGTTTCCCATCTCTGCTTCGATCCTGCCGACAACCTCGCGGAGGTTCTCGTCGTTCGAGAGCGAGATGTAGAGAATATCGGTAAGGTCCTGGAGATTGCACTGGAAGTTCGCCCGGAACTTATTGTAGGTTCCCCGGTACTCCTTTGTGGGCTTCTCACCGGGCTTTGGCATCCGCCATTGTTCCTCGACAAGGTTTCCCTTCTTTAAGACCTGGATGCAGACCGGGACAGAGTCGTCCCCGACCTGTGCCTTAAGCTCCTCCTCGGTCATCCAGGCCTTGCTGAGCAGTTCGTAAACCTTCTTGAACGATGGGCTGTTGAACGTCATGAGGAGCGGGACAAGCTCCACGGGATCGTTGACAATTCTGATATGACCTGGCACAGTAAAAACCCTATACTTATATCGCTGTATAAATCAATAAATTTTTGCGGCTAAATAACCATGCAGGAACAGGGGAGGATCTCGGTTCGCGGGATCGTACAGGGAGTCGGGTTCCGCCCTTTTGTGTACGCAAAAGCCATTGAGTTCGGTATAGCCGGCCGGGTAAAGAATCTCGGGAGCGAGGTCGAGATTATCGCCCGGGGCGGCCGGTTTGCGGATTTTGTCGCAGCCGTCTCCCGCGGCCCGCCAATGGCCCGGATCGATTCTGTTGAGGTTACTGGTTTTCCCGGTATTATTCCCGATGGTTTTGTTATAGAGAAAAGCGCGACCGGATCGTTCTCCGGCATGATCCCGCCCGATATTGCAATCTGTTCCGCGTGCGTAAACGATATTTTTACCCCGGGGGGAAGATACGAGGGATACTGGGCGACCTCGTGTGTCAACTGCGGCCCCCGGTACAGCATCATCGGTGCCATTCCCTACGACCGGGAACGAACGAGCATGGACCGGTTCCCCCTGTGCGAGCCCTGCGCCGGTGAGTACGGCGACCCGCACTCCCGTCGCCACCATGCCCAGACCATTGCCTGCCATACCTGCGGCCCCGAGCTCCGGCTCATCGACCGGGCAGGTGCGGATCTCCCCTGCGCCGATCCTATCCGCGAAGCGGCAGTCCTGCTCGACAAGGGCAGGATCCTCGCAATCCGGGGTGTCGGGGGATTCCACCTCGCTTGCACCGAAGAGTCGTCCGGGGAACTCAAAAAGCGCCTCGGCCGGCTCGAACAGCCGTTTGCCGTGATGACCCGGCCGGGCTATGCCGAAGAGATTGCGAGAGTCTCACCCGCCGAGCGCGAGCTGCTCGAAAGCCCGGTCCACCCGATCGTAGTGCTCGAAAAGAAGGATCACGCTTCGCACGAAAGGATCAGCAACCTCCACACCATCGGCTGCATGCTCCCGTACACCGGGCTCCACCACCTTCTCTTTTCGTACCTGAAACACCCGCTGTTGATCATGACGAGCGCGAACATGCCCGGTTACCCGATGATCACGGACACGGAGACAGCGCTTGTGAAACTCGCAAAGGATGCGGATTATTTCCTCGTCCACAACCGGGCCATCGCAAACCGGGTGGACGACTCAGTTGTACGGGACGGGTACATCCTCCGCCTCTCCCGGGGGATCGCTCCCAAGAGGACGGCAATCGATCTCGGGGATAAGTGCATCCTCGGGGTCGGGCCCGAGCTCAACGCGAACGCTACGATCTACAAAGGGGGCTTTGCCATCACGTCCCCGCACGTGGGCAATGTCCGGAACCCGGCAACGCTTGCCTACCTGCAGGAGACGATAGAAAAACTCTCCCGGCTCCTCGGGGCAAAATACGATATCGTTGCCCACGACCTTCACCCGCAGTTCCTCTCGACCCGGTACGCAAAGGAGATCGCGGAGGAGAGGGGGATCGGGCTTGTCCCGGTCCAGCACCACCGGGCCCACATCGCAGCGACTACGACCGAACCCTGTGTGGGGATCGCAATCGACGGGGTCGGCTACGGGGACGACGGCACTGTCTGGGGGGGGGAGGTTTTTGCCGGGCAGGTGCCGGACCTGAAACGTGTCGCCCACCTCGAACCGGTACCCATGCCGGGCGGCGACCTTGCAACAAAGTTCCCGGAGCGGATGCTCTACGGTATCCTCAGGAACGATACATGCCTCGATCTCCTTGGCCGCCGGGGCTGGACCGATGTCGAACGCGGGGTGATAAAAAAGCAGGTCGCTACCGGTTTCAATGTCACCATGACGAGCAGCACCGGCCGGGTACTCGACGCAGCAGCGGCACTCCTCGGCATCTGCCGGGAGCGGACCTACGATGGCGAACCGGCCATGAAACTCGAATCCGTTGCTGCCGGGGGCACGCCCGAGGCATGGGAGCCGGTCATCACCACATCGGGCGGCTGCGATGTCCTCTCGACACGGGCGATCCTTTCGACCGCCCTCTCACGGTACACCGCGGTGCCAGCCGGGGACAAAAAAGCGGTCCGGGACATTGCAGCCTCCGTCCAGTACAACCTTGCCCGGGGGATTGCAGCCCTCGCCGTCCGGGCGGCGGAACGCGAAGGGATCGGGACCGTTGCCTTAAGCGGAGGCGTTATCGCGAACCGGGCGATCCGCGAGACCATCCGTTCCGGGGTCGAAGATGCCGGCCTCTCGTTTTTCATCAACGATGCGTACCCGCCCGGAGACGGCTGCGTATCGTTCGGCCAGTGTGTCTGGGCGGGCATGCTTTTTAAGCAGCGGGCCTGAAATTCCGTACCGCACCGGCGTTTGCCAAAAAGGATCTGACACTCGGAAAAACAACCATTTTATCTTGACGGAAGTACAAAGATGAGATAACGAGCGATGTATCCGCTGGACATCATTCAGGAACAGGAACGGAGGATCCAGAGCCTGGAAAAGGAGCTCACCGAGCTCCGGCAGGGACTCGCAGCGGTCCAGGAATATTTCCTCCAGGTCAAGGCTCAGGC
>JAQWDG010000152.1 GCA_028705545.1 Methanoregula sp.
CGGAATTAAAAACCGCTTACCGGATATTTGGAAAAAACGGGGAAAAACAAAAAAAATTACCGGTAGTCCGGCGGAATCTTCCGGAGCGTGATATCCATCACGCCGCGGTGGACCCGGTACGTGCTGTGGATCACATCGATCCGCTTTTCGAGCGGGATTTCGGTGAACTTGTCATCGACGCAGATCTTTACTTCCTCCGGCTGGATGTCGGCATACGGCGCATGCTCGGCCGCAGTCGGGATCGGTGCTGTAATGAAGATCTCCGTTTCGGACTCCTGCACCTCGTACGGGATGTCGTCCCCGCCGTCCTCGGCTCCGCCATTATAGACTTCGGGGTCCCCGCTAGCGCTGCGGGTCACAATCGTATACCCGATGACCCGGGCGTTCTCCGCACCGGGCATGTTCCGCACGATCTCCTCGACGATTTTAGAGATGTTGCCAAACACTTCATCGTAGGGATTGTCGGGATTGTTCTGCATGGACGCCTCAAATTATTAAAGGGTAATCCGGTTTTTCGTTCTTGTCACAAGCCCGCTCTTCTCGAACCGCCCGAGGACCGGTCCGAGCTCGTCATCGGAAAGCCCGGTCGCCTCTTTGAGTTCTGCGGGGGTAAGCGGTTCGTGGGAAAGGGCGATTGCTACAGATAACTCTCGCTCGCTTTCAAATAAATCCTTATGGTTGCGGGCAAGATCCGCGAGTTTTGTATCGATGTCGTGGTTGAGCTGCTCGAGGTTTTCCGTGAGCCGGTCGTGGGCCTGGACCATCTTTGCAAGCATCGCCATTTCCTGTCGGGTCCGCTCGTTTGCCGCCTCTTTCTCGCGGATCTTCCCTTCAGCTGCTTCCACGTGCATATTCCGCAGGCTGACGTCCACGAGAATGTCGTTTGCGAGGAAGTAGTATTTCCGCCGCCGGTCGTCAATCTGGCAGGCGAGGATATCCTCGCGCTCCATGAGCTGGAGGTGCTCGATCACGGCCTTGGGCGAGATCATGAGCGTCTCCGATATCTCGGTGACAAAGCACGGCTTCTGGCGTAAGAGTTCGATGATGCGCCGCCGGTTCCGGTTCCCGAGGATGTCCAGGAGCCGGGCGAGTTCTGCGAGATCGTCCATATATTTACTTAATGTTAGTGCTGCGAGAATATATAGGCCGGGGATTATGCAAAACAAAAAGACTCCCCGGCACAGGGCACATTTTTTACAGGCATTTTTATAAAAACCATTAACCCTTCAGCGCCCCAATATGATAACAGTGAATTTCATGGAAAGACAACCTGTTCAGTCCTGCATCCTGCGCTCCGTGGGATATGATGACAGTACAAAAAACCTGGAGATAGAATTTCACTCGGGACTCGTCTACCAGTATTCAGGGGTTCCTTCCAAAGTCCATACGGATCTCATGAACTCGACCGCGGTCGGGAAATATTTCTCAGAAAAGATACGGAACCGGTTCCGGGCAAAAGCGGTTGCCGCATAACCGCGAAAACTCTTTTCTTATCCGATAAAAAAAAAGGAAAATTATTCGAAAAGCCGGTAGTTCGGCGCTTCGTCCGTGATAAGGATGTTGTGCGGGTGGCTCTCGGTCATGCCGGCGTTTGTGATCCGGACAAACCGGGCCTTCTTGTGCATCTCGTCGATGGTCGCTGCTCCCGAGTAGCCCATCGCGGACTTAAGGCCCCCCACGAGCTGGTAGATGACCTCGCCCACGTGGCCGACATAAGGCGTGACCCCTTCCACGCCCTCGGGCACGAACTTTGTCGCCCCGATCCCCTTCTTCTGGAAGTACCGGTCGCTGGACTGGCCCGAGCTCATGACGCCCAGCGAGCCCATGCCGCGGTACTGCTTGTAGCGCCGGCCCTTGATCGTGATCACCTTGCCCGGCGCCTCGTCCGTGCCGGCAAACATGCTCCCCATCATGACCGTGTCGGCCCCGGCCGCGATTGCCTTTGCCACGTCGCCAGAGTAGCGCACACCGCCATCGGCAATGATCGGGACACCGGCCTTTGCCGCAACATCGGCGACTTCCGTGATGGCCGTGATCTGCGGGACACCGGTCCCCGCCACGATCCGGGTCGTGCAGATCGACCCCGGCCCGATCCCGACCTTGATGCCGTCCACGTTTGCGGCGACAAGGGCCTTTGCAGCTTTCGCGGTCGCAATGTTTCCTGCAACCACATCGGCCTTCACACTCCCCTTGATATTTTTCACCGCATCGACCACCTTCATGTTGTGGCCGTGGGCGCAGTCCACGATGAGCGCATCGACACCGTGCTCGTCAAGCAGCATTGCCCGGGCAAAGTCAAACGGCCCGACTGCCGCCGCGACCCGGAGGTTCCCCTTTTTGTCCCGTGTCGCCTTTGGGTACTGGCGCTTTTCAAGGATGTCCTGCATCGTGATGATCCCGATCAGTCTGCCGGTTTTGTCGGCCACCGGCAGGCGCTCGACCTTGTTCGTGTACATGACCTCCAGCGCCTTTTCCGGAGTGATATCGTCATCGGCCGTAATCGGTTTCTTGGTCATAATCGTTTTGATGCTCTCTTCGCCGCGGCGGGAGACAACTGCCCTCACATCGCGCCGGGAGACAATCCCGATGATCTTTCCTTTTCCCACAACCGGGACGCCGCCGATACTGTACTGGTTCATCAGTTTCTCGGCATCGGAGACCGTCGCCGTCTCCTCAACGTAGAGGACGTCGCGCTCGATGAGTTCTTCGGCCTGCTTGACAATGTTGACTTCCTGGAGCTCGTGCTCGGCAGTCATGTTCCGGTGGATCACGCCGATCCCGCCTTCCCGGGCAAGCGCGATTGCCATCGTGGATTCCGTTACGGTATCCATTGCAGCAGAGACAAGCGGGATATTCAGGCTGATGTTCCTGGAAAACCGGGTTTTTGTGTCGGTTTCTGAAGGTTCGGTCCAGGACTCCAGCGGTTCAAGAAGCACATCATCGAACGTGAGGGAAAGGGGGACATCCAGTTTCTTGGCAAACATGGTTTTTTTCCTCTTGGTTTGGTTACCCTTTTTTTTAAAAGGGAGTTCACACGGGTTTTTATTTACCGGATCATGGCAAGGGCGGTCTTTACGAGATCTTCGCGGATGGTTGCGTTCCGGTCGCCCCCGCAGACCATCCCCCGGACACCGATGATCTCCGGGTCGATCCTTTTTAGGGAATCGATGTCTTCGAACCTGATCGAACCGGCAAGGGCGGTGCCGATCCCGAGGTCACGGTTCTGTGCCGTAAAGCGCCCGAGCGTTGCCTCGTCCATGAACGCAAACGTGCTCTTGCCGTCTTTTATCCCGGTATCGATCATCGCAAAGTCAGCCCCGCACTCGGCGGCAATGGGCGAGATATCGAACGGGGAGATCGAACCCATCCGCTCGTAATCGGAATACCCGGCGATCACGACAAATTTTTTGGGAAACTCGTCTTTCACGGCCTTTGTTACCGATGCGATCATGTCCTTTGCCTTGTCTTTGCCGGCAAATGCCAAACCAATCTTGATATAGTCAGCCCCGGCGCAGGCAGCCCCGTAGGCCGCAAGGGAAGCCTGTCCCGGTTTGTACGGGAAATCCCCGATGGCTGCACTTACCGGTTTTTTCACAAACGATTTGATCTCTTTTATTACCCAGGGAAAGTTCGCCCCAAGGGAACCCTCGGACGGTTTCTTGACATCGATGATATCGGCATCGACAGCACTCCGGGCTTCCAAAATAGAGCTGGGGCTGACCAACAATTGCATAAAGTTTAATGATCTTTTGTACTAATAGTGGTTGCGTTACTCTATGGAACTGGTGCTTGCTATGGATTTGCGGCGCAATCTGGTCGTGCACGGCAAATCCGGGCTCCGTGCAACCTACAAACCGCTCGACTGGGGACTTTCTCCGACGGCAGAACCGGTCAGGTTCGTACAAGCGATCGCGCCGAAATTTTTGTACATTGCAGACCTCGACCGGATCGAGGGCACCGGGGCGCATGATGCGATTATCCGCATGTGCGCAGGACTCACGGAGTGCTGTTACGTGGACCGGGGCATCCGCAGCCCGGCCGATTATCTTTCCGGCCCACATATCAAAAATATCGTGGGGACGGAGACCGGCGGGGCCGAACTTTCCCGGTACCGCAGGGGATACTTAAGCGTGGATGTGAAGGACGGGAAGGTGATCCCGTCCGGTGCATCGCCGGAATCCGTGCTCAGGGCGGCCCGCAGTCTGGCGTTTGAAGGCTGCATTCTCTTAAACCTCGGGTTTGTCGGGACGGAACACGGGTTTGGCTCCGGCAGCAGGCCAATCCTTGAAGCGTGGCGCTCGGCCTATGACGGGAAACTGCTGTACGGGGGCGGGGTCGCAACGGTCGCGGACCTCGAAGTGATCCGCGATGCCGGGTTTGACGGCGCTATTATCGCGACCGCACTCCACAAGGGGGCCGTCCCGGCCGAATGGATCAGGAAGGGATGCATGTGTTAGTCACGCTCGAAGGAATTGACGGGACGGGAAAGAGCACGCTGCTTACGGGCTTAAAACCCCTGCTTGCGGACCTCGACCCGGTCTATACCCGGGAGCCCGGGGCAACCTGGGTGGGCGAGTCAGTCCGCCGGGCGATTGCGGAACAGATCGACCCGGTCTGCGAGGCAACGCTCTTTGTCGCGGACCATGCGGCCCACCTTGCCAGGATAGTCCGCCCGGCGCTTGCGGAGAACAAACTGGTGATCTCGGACCGGTACTCGGACAGCCGGTTTGCCTACCAGTCGGTCACGCTTGCGGGCGT
>JAQWDG010000153.1 GCA_028705545.1 Methanoregula sp.
CCTTTGACAATATCGATCCCAAAGACACTCAGCCGGTCACGCATCGCAGTGCATCCCCGGGATCCCTCTTAAGTTTGTACTTCCGCTCGAAGAAGGCAAGGATGTTGGTGATATCGCGTTCGAGAATGGCACCGGCGTTCTGGTGGCTTGTCTCCATCCACTGCGGCCAGTCGATGATGACGCACCGGTCATCCTCGATTAAGATATTGTATTCAGAGAGATCCGCGTGGATCACGCCGGCCCGGTATGCCTCCTTTACATTTTCAAGGATGGAATCGAGCATCGCCCCCGGATCGGCAAGCCGGTACCGGGCGAGGCTCGGACCGGTAATCAGGGCCATCACGACCGCGTTCCGGTTCTGTCCTACGGGAAGCGGCACCGAGACCTTCGGGTGGAGAATTTTAAGCGCCGCATACTCGCGTTCAGCCGAGAGCTTCGAGGCAAGCAGCCACGGGCAGTGGCCGCTCTCGGGGAGATACTCGCGGTTCACCCGGGCCGTATTAAACGACCGCATGCCGATCCGGTGGAACTTGATAGCGACCGGCCCAAGGCCCAGCGCCTCGTACACCACTGACTCCTTTCCCTCGCCGATCTTTGAACCGAGCGCAGAGATCGTGCCTTTTTTCGTGAGCGTGGTAAGCGCGAGCGTGTCGTAACCGCCAAAGACGAGTGCATACCCGTCGTACGGCACGGCATTAAACCGCACCATGCCCCACCGGATCAGCCGGGACAAACGGTAGTTGACCTCTGACTCGGAAAGCCTAGTTGCCTGCTGGAGGCTGTCGAGCGGCACCCACTCGTAGCGCTTCATCTGACGTTCCAGCGCCGCGAGGATTGCCTTCTCGTACTTGTGCAGGCTGCGGATGCGCTCCGGTGAGACGACCATGGTTGTTATGAGTGGTTATGTCCCGGACTATAAAATCATGGTCTCCATGGCAGTCAACGCCGGTGGCAGAGCACAACCTTAAACATCTCCCATTGTCCAGTACGAAATGAAATCCGGGGGAGCCTTTATGCAGTGTGCAGCGTGCCGGCGGGAAGCGGTGGTCTTCCAGCCCTACTCGGGAAAACATCTCTGTTCTGTCCATTTCACCAAAGACTTCGAGGCAAAGGCAAAGCGTGCCATACGGAAGAACCGCTGGCTTTTGCCCGGCGACCATACCGCGGTCGTTCTCACGGGCGATGCTGCACAGGCTGCCCTTCTTGTTTTCCTGTACAAACTCACCAAAGACCGGCGCGATGTCCGGCTCTCCGCAATCGTGATCGATGAGGGAGTGGGAGAGCCGGCCGGTTGTGCCCGGCAGGCTGCAGAACGGTGCGGTATCGGGATCTTTGCCGGTTCGTTTGCGGAGCGCTACGGAACTACCCGGGAGCGGCTCGTCCAAAATGAAGGGGTTGCTGCCACCGACTGGATCTGTCGTGTGCTCACCGGCGATCTTGCTGCGGAGATCGCTGCCGCCAACGGGATCACCCGCCTTGCCATTGCGACAACGGTCGACGACCCGGCGATCCGGTTCTTCTCCGATCTTCTCAACGGGACCGTGGAACAAACCCTGTTTGCCAGAGAGACTGTCGGGCTCTTAAAAATCCCGGTCATACGGCCGTTTATGGACATCCCGAAAACGGAAGTGTACCACTATGCCGGACTCGCTGGCGCCGGAACCGGCAGCACGGGGACGACCGTACCTACCGGGGATTCCGATGCGGAGGTTGTGCTCGCGGCCTATGACAACCGCCACCCGGCGACAAAATTCGCGCTTGCAAACCTCGCTGGGACCCTTGCAAAGATTGCGGGAAAGAACCGGATTACCGGGGGAACCTGTCCGGTCTGCAGCGGACCGCTCGAAAACGGGAACTGTTTTGACTGTGCTGTACGAAGAAGATATGCCTGGAGGGCTGATGAATGAAAGATCGTAAAAGCTTCATCTGGTGGATCGCCCGCACATCGTCTGAAATGCGTATTCTCATCTACTTTATCCTCTTCTGCCTCATGATCGCCGTTTTCACGGTCCTCTTCCACGACCTGTACCCCAGGTATGAAGGCATCCCGGTCGACTGGTCCGAATCGTTTTTGTTCGTCATCCAGACCTTTACGACCACAGGGAGCCTGCTTCCCATCACCTCGGACGAGATGACCCTGTTCTCCTCGGTTACCATGATCACCGGGGTTATCATGCTCTTTATGGTCATCCCCCTCCTCCTCACCCCCTATATCGTAGCAGTCCTCCGCACGTCACCTCCAAAAAAGATCTCCCGCACACTCTCCCGCCATGTCGTGATCATCGGGGATGGCGAATTGACGGAAGCCCTTCTCGAAAGCCTCGCACTCTGCGAGAAAGATCTCCTGATCGTTATAAATGACGAGACCGCTGCACGTGAATTTGCAAAAAAATACCGGCGCCGTGCATTTGTCCTCTGGGGCAAATACGACGATGCACGGACATGGGACCAGGCAGGGATAAAAAATGCAGATTTTGTCATCCTCTGCGAGAACGAGCGGACGACCGCAAGCATCATCCTCGGGATCCGGGGGCTCACCGCCGCCCGGATCGTCGCGATTGTCGACAAGCTCTCCTTTGACCAGTACCTTCGCTATGCAGGAGCCGAGTACGTGGTCTCGCCCAAACATGTCACCGGGAGGATCCTTGCCCGGCACGCAGTCTTAAACCCGGGCGGGGATGAGACCGAGCCGGCGATTCCCGGGCTCGAACGGCTCCATATCGGCGATGAGAGTCAGGACGAAAAGAACCTCCGGCTGATCCATATCCCGGTCATGCCGGAGAGCAAGGCCGTGGGAAAAAACCTCCGGGATCTCGACCTGTCCGGCAGGTATGGTGTGATTGTCCCGTTCATGTGGAAGACCGGACAAATGAGCGCACCCGATGATGCCGTGGGAGCGCCAATGGCAAAACGGCGGGCCGCAGTGCCCCAGTTTATTGCGGGCCCCAAAGAGACCGAGGTCATCGATCCCACGACCTCCCTCTTTTTATTCGGGACTGCCGATGCCCTGCGCCGGGCGGTCCGCGAAGAACTGGAAGTGGACCGGGAACAGATCGGCCATGCGGTTATCGCAGGGTACGGTGACGTGGGATCGGCAGCATGCACGGAGATGATCGCTTCGGGTGTCTCCTGTGTGGTCGTCGATGCAAAAAAGCACGATATCGACGAGGTTGTCGGGAATGCCGAGGACGAGGATGTGCTCCGCGAGGCCCGGATAAACGAGGCCCGGTTCTGTATTGTCGCGGTCAACGATGACGATGTGAATATATTCACGACACTCATGGCGAGAAACCTCAACCCCGGGATCAGGATCTTTGCCCGGGCAAACGAGCCCGGATCCGTGGACAAGCTCTACCGGGCCGGGGCCGATTACGTGGCGCTCCTCCCGCGGATCGGGGGACAGGCGGTCGGCAGGATCGTGCTCGCGGACACGGTTACGGTTCTTGTGGATCTCCCGGACGGGGAGAAGGTGATCCTCCGCAGGGTACACCAGCCGGGCCCCCTGAGGGTCGGCCAGATCGCGGCAGGCGGTATACGGATCCTTGGGATCGAGCGGACGGATGCCGCGGTTGTTGCGCCAACAGCGGCCGAGATCGTACATACCGGGGATACGGTTGTGGCTGTCGGCAGCACCGAACAGTTAAAAAAATTCATCCGCCAATGCTAAATAAGGAGAACATCATGGCTCAGGAACTGGGGTGCAGGATGGGACAGGTCGAGCAGATGATCCGGTATGCCTACTGGAACAGCGGAGGCAAGGGCATTATCATCGGGGTATCCGGCGGTGTTGACTCGGCACTCGCGGCTGCGTTCTGCTGCCGGGCGGTGGGGCCGGAGAATGTGCTTGGCCTCTCGCTCCCGACTTCGGTGAGCAACCCGCAGGACCTCGATGATGCAAAAGAGCTCTGCGCCGGCCTGGGTATGGAGCACCGGGTCGTGCCCATCGACCCCATGCTCGCCGCTTTTAAGACGCTTCCGGGATTTACCGAGACCCCGTACCTGCTCGGGAACCTCATGGCCCGGATCCGGATGACGACGCTGTACTATTACGCAAACCGCGACCACCGGCTTGTCTGCGGGACGTCAAACAGGAGCGAGTTTATGCTCGGCTACTGCACGAAATACGGCGACAATGCCGCAGATTTCCAGCCGATCGTCCACCTCTACAAGACGGACGTGTACGAGATGGCACACGAGGCAAAGATCCCGGAGCCGATTCTTTCCAAGAAACCCTCGGCCGGTCTCTGGGAGGGTCAGAGCGACGAGGGCGAGATCGGACTATCCTACCCTGATATTGATGCGGCATTAAAGGCCCTTGAGGCGCACGGCTGGAAAGCAGCGAATCCTGCCGAGGAAAAAGTGCTTGCCCGGGTCCGGAAAAACGCCCACAAACGCCTGCCTGCACCGAATCTTTTGGGAACTTAAGGAAAGAGGGCCGGATATTTTTCCGGCTCGTTGAGGAACGCAAGGGCTTCACTATTCCCAACGAGTGTATAGATCGGGCTTTTGATAGAACCGCTGGCCGAAGCCGGTCCTTTCCTTATGGCAATTTTCCGCAGCACCGGCACATCAGGGTAATGGGGATTCTTTATGATCCTCCCGTCGCTCATCACGTAATATGCCGCCCCATGGAGTGTCTCGTATTCCCCGTACTCGCTTGCAAATGCCGTGGAGACGAGGTTTGCCATTGCAAGCGTAGTGTCATGCGAGGGGTTGAGCGTGACGTGCCCGTAACCGGG
>JAQWDG010000154.1 GCA_028705545.1 Methanoregula sp.
GCATCGGAGCGGATCGCAAAGTCGGTCTCGCCCTCGCGGTCGTCGAAATCGTAGAGCAGGATGAACTTCCCGTCGCGGAGCGCAGTAATGGCGTCGTCAATCATCGCGGCCCTCCGCGTGGACTGCCCGGGCGCGGGCCGCGGGAGCGGATCCGTCCGCATGGCCGTGGACCGGGGCCGAGGCAAGGGTTCCGGCCCGGCCGTCCCAGGCTTCGAGCACGTCGTTTCCGCCCACAAAGGCAAAGCCGTGTTTCTGTGCGTAGCTTTTTGCATCCTCGTGCGTAAGGGCCTTTCCCGTCCGGTCGTCAAGGAGTTCGCAGATGGTTACCGCCGGGGTCACGCCCGCCATAGAGGCAAGCGCAATCGAGAGCTCGGTCTGGCCCCGACGCTGGCGGAGGAGGTCGTCAGCCGCCCGGAGGATCGGGCAGTGACCCGGGGTTCGGAACTGCGAAGAAAAGCTGGTGTGCCGGCCGGCCATGGCATCGTTGACGATGCGGCCGATCGCGGTGATCGTGAGCGTCCGGTCCCGGTCGGTGATGCCGGTAAACGTGTTCTTGTGGTTGACCCAGAGCGAAAAAGAGGAATGGTTCTTGCGGTCGTACGGGATATCGCCGATCTCTTCGGTGAGCTGCGTCTTTGCAAACACGTCGCTTGCAAACGGCAGGCTGAGGCGGTGCGCCGCTGCCGGGTGGATGGCAGTGCAGATGAGGCCGCCGGCATCCTTTCTCATCCGGAGGATGTCTTTTGGCTGTACCGCATCGGAGCGGATCGCAAGATCGGTCTCGCCTTCGCGGTCGTCGAAATCGTAGAGCAAAAAGAATTTCCCGTCACGTAATGCCTGCAATGCCTGATCAATCATATGCCACCTCAATTACTGCCTTGTCGCCTTCTTTTACGCCCAGAGCGTCGCGGAGGCCGACCGGTGCTATCACTTCGACAATATCCTCCGGGTAATGGCTCCGGCCGGGCACCACGATCCCGCAGGGGATATCCTGGATCCGGCAGGGAAGGCAGCGGACTTCGCCAAAGGTCCTGCCCTCGGCCGAAAACCCGTGGACAACGACCCACGTGAGCGCGTCGAGCTTTTTCCGTGTCGGAATGTCTGCGCCCGAAAGCCGGAGGTTGAGCGTGCCCGGGTACGGTTCGAAGCCCAGGTGCCGGAGGAACTGTTTCTTGTACGGCTCAAGGCTCATGTAGTACCTGCCCTCGCCAAGCCCGTTTATCACAACGCCCGGGAGGGAATAGTGTCCGCCCTCATGGGAGAAGAGCCGGCAGTACTCCGCGAACTCGCGGCGGAGTTCGTCCTCGCCCTCCTTTGTCACCGAGATATGCTGGCCGTCCGGGTTGATCGCCCGGGTGATGAACCGCTGGCCTTCGAGCGCTTTTAACCGGCGCGACGCGGTCTGCGGGCTCGTCTCGAGCACCTCGCCGAGCGTCTGCGATGAGATAAACACCGGTTCCCGGATCCCGCCCATCAGGGCAATCGCCTTGAGGCAGTCCCTGTCTTCAGCCAGTACCATGCTCATCAAAATTGAGATGCTTACTATTTATGGATTGCTCTCCTGCGCAGTCCTTGTTGCTTCCCGACGGCAATTCGTTTTTTGTCGAACCCGGATTCGTTAGGTATATAATGGGGCGGGTTGACTTAGCTGAGCATGAAATCCGGTCTGCGCAACCAGCTGGCTGAGAAGATGGCTGGCGAAATTACGCTGTCGGACTCACCGGGGCTCGCGCTCAAGAAGTGGCGCCAGAACTTCGAGATACCGCCGGGCGTCCTCTCGGACCGCCTCGCGGTGTCGCCGTCCGTGATCAGCGATTACGAGAGCGGCAGGAGAAAAAGCCCCGGAACCGCCGTGGTCGGCAAGATTGTCGACACCATCCTTGCCATTGACGAGGAGACCGACGGCAGACACATCCACAAATTTTCCTCCATGCTCTTTACTGGTGTCGACGACGAAGTCATCCTCGACATCCACGAGTACACGAACCCCATACCCCTGCAGGAGTTCACCGATGCGATCGGCTGTGCCCTGCTGTGCGGGCCCATGGAACAGACCATTTTCGGGTACACGGTAGTAAACAGCCTCAATGCGATCCTCCAGCTTTCGGCAGAGGAGTTCAACCGCATCTATGGCTGGAGCACCGAACGGGCGCTCATCTTTACCAATGTCTCGACCGGCAAATCGCCGATGGTCGCGATCCGGGTGACGGCATTCAAGCCGCGGTGCGTGATCCTCCAGGGGATCGCCGCGGAACACGTCCACCCGTTTGTCGCAAAGATGGCAAAACGCGATCACATCACGGTGCTCTGTACCGAGATGGAGATCGATAAGATTGTGAGTACACTGAGGGAGAAAGAATGGTAGGCATCATTACCTACGGCGCGTACATACCGCGATACCGGATCAAGGTTGAGGAGATCACCAAAGTCTGGGGCGCAAATGCCGCAGATATTACCGGGGGACTGGGCGTATTTGAAAAGTCCGTGCCCGATCTCGACGAAGACGCCGCAACGATTGCGGTCGAGGCAGCAAGAAATGCGTTGAAGCGGCGCAGCGTGGACCCGGCAAAGATCCAGGCCGTATACGTTGGCAGCGAGTCGCACCCGTACGCGGTAAAACCCACGGCCTGCACGGTCGGGGAAGCGATCGGCGCAACGCCGGTTATGACCGCAGCGGACTACGAGTTTGCCTGCAAGGCGGGAACGGCCGGCATCCAGACCTGCATGGGCCTCGTAAAAAGCGGGATGATCCCGTACGGCCTTGCCATCGGCGCCGATGTCTCGCAGGGTGCGCCGAGCGATGCGCTCGAATACACCGCAGCAGCCGGCGGGGCGGCGTATCTCATCGGGAACGACAACCCGATCGCAACGCTCAACCACACCTGCTCGTTTACCACCGACACCCCCGACTTCTGGCGCCGCGAGGGGCAGAGCTACCCCCGGCACGGCGGCCGGTTCACGGGCGACCCGGGCTACTTCAAGCACGTCAAAGGCGCAAGCAACCTGCTCATGAAAGACGTCGGGACGGCCCCAAAGGACTACACCTACGCGGTCTTCCACCAGCCAAACGCGAAGTTCCCGCAGAAGGTGGCAAGGGACCTCGGCTTCAAGCCGGAGCAGATTAAGCCCGGCCTTGTGGTCCCGCACCTCGGGAACACCTACTCGGGCGCATCGCCCATCGGCCTTGCGGCAACGCTCGATATCGCAAAGCCCGGCGACCGGATCTTTGTCTGTTCGTTCGGGTCCGGCGCAGGGAGCGATGCCTTCGATATCACGGTAACCGATGCGATTACGGGAAAAGACTTCCACCGCGAGGCTGCACCATCGGTGCAGCAGCTGCTTGCAAACCCCATCTACCTGGACTATGCACGGTACGCGAAACACAAGGGAAAGATCGTGATGCAATCATGAGAGACGTAGCAGTTATCGGGATCGGGTGCACGAAGTTCGGCGAAAAGTGGGAGAGTTCCTTTCGGGACATTTTCGTCCAGGCCGGCGCCCTTGCGCTCGAAGACGCCCAGATGTCGGGCGAGCAGATCGATGCAATGTACGTCGGGAACATGAGTGCGGGCCGGTTCATCGGCCAGGAGCACATCGGGGCCCTCATCGCCGACTACGCGGGCATGGCAACACGGCACATCCCCTCGACCCGTGTCGAGGCGGCCTGCGCATCGGGCGGCCTTGCATTCCGGCAGGCCGTGATTGCGGTCGCGAGCGGGATGGAGGATATCGTTGTCGCAGCCGGCGTCGAGAAGATGACCGATGTCGGTTCGGACGAGAGCACCGATACGCTGACCGGTGCCGCCGACCGTGAGTGGGAAGGCTTCATGGGCGCAACGTTCCCGGGCCTGTACGCGATGATCGCAAACGACTACATCCACAAGTACGGCCTGACCCGCGAACAGCTGGCGCAGGTTGCGGTGAAGAACCACTACAACGGTGCGAGAAACCCCATCGCACAGTTCCAGAGCGAGATCACGCTCGATACCGTGATGAAGTCCACGATGGTTGCAGAGCCGCTCCGGCTTTTCGACTGCTCGCCGGTTACCGATGGTGCGGCAGCAGTGATTGTCGCACCGCTCGACCGGGCAAAGGAGTTCACGGACACGCCCATCAAGGTTCTTGCGACGGCGCAGGCCAGCGACTCGATTGCGCTGCACGACCGGCGCGACATCTCGACGCTGGATGCATCGGTTGCGGCCGGCCAGCGTGCGTTTAAGATGGCGCACCTGACCCAGAAGGATATCGACATGGTCGAAGTCCACGACTGTTTCTCGATCGCAGAGCTCTGCGCCATCGAGGACCTCGGGTTCTGCAAGAAGGGAGAGGCCGGCAAGTTCACCGCTGACGGCGAGACGGCCCTTGGCGGGAAGATCCCGGTGAACACGAGCGGCGGCCTCAAGGCCTGCGGCCACCCGGTCGGTGCGACCGGTATCAAGCAGGTCTGCGAGATCGTCCAGCAGCTCCGCGGAACGGCCGGCAAGCGCCAGATCGATGGCGCGAAGATCGGCATGACGCACAACGTGGGCGGGACCGGGGCTACGGTTGCGGTCCACATTCTCGGGAGGGTGTAAAGATGACGGTTGCACGGTTCTGGCGGCACCTGCCCCAGCGCTACAACATGGTGGGAACGAAGTGCGAAACCTGCGGCAGGCATTTCTTCCCGCCCCGCTCCCTCTGCCCGGACTGCAGGCGGGCGGGCAAGATTGTCCCGCACAAGTT
>JAQWDG010000155.1 GCA_028705545.1 Methanoregula sp.
AGCAGTCCCGGCGCCTTGACCCGGAACTTCTGCCAGAGCACGCGGCCCATGACACGGTAGGTAAAGTCCAGCTCGTCGAAACTGGGGATATCGTGTTCCTTTAACATCTCCCGGCCTACGTTGAGCGAGTCGCCGCCGAGCATGGTGACGATCACCCGGTTCTGGGTCTTCTCGGAGAACCTGAGGATCTGCCGGGCCAGCTGCTCCGAAGTCAGGACGAGGTTCGGGAAGTCCACGATAAATGCCATGTCCCAGAGGTCGCCGTGCTTTGTAAGGACCTCAAAGGTCTTTTCGAAACGCTTCTCGGTTGCATCGCCTAACAGATCGATCGGGTTGCCCTTGTTCCAGAACTCGGGCAGGAACTCGTTGAGCTCCTCGATGACTTCCTTCGGGAGATCGATGAGCTCGATACCGTAGCGCTCCGCGTAATCGGACGAGAGCACCGCAAACCCGCCGGCGTTCGTGATGACGACTGCACGCTTGCCCCGGGGGTAGCGCTTCGGGTGGGCGAGCATCCGTGCCGCAAGGAACGCACCGGTCAGCGTGTGTACTGCAATTACCCCCGACTTCCTGAACGCTTCCATGTACACTTCGTACGAGCCGGAGAGCGAACCGGTGTGCGAGGACGCAGCAGCCGAACCTCGGCGGGAGGAGCCGGACTTGATGGCGATCACCGGCTTTGTCTTTGCCACGTCGGAGACGACATCCATGAATGTCTTGCCATCGTTGATCTGCTCGATGTACATAATGATGGCTTTCGTCTTGGGGTCCTTTTCCACATAGCGGAGATAATCGATGAAGTCGAGGTCGCACTGGTTGCCGACCGAGATGACGTTCGAGAACCCGATGTTCTGCGCAAGGCTCCAGTCAACGACCGTGTTGATGATGGCCCCGCTCTGCGAGATGAACGCGATGTTACCCGGCTTTGGCGACTGGTGGACATACGTTGTATCGATCCCACGCGGAGGAACGATGAGGCCAAGGCAGTTCGGCCCGATGATCCGCACCCCGTGACCCTTGGCGATCTGCACGACGCGGTCTTCGAGAGCTTTTCCCTCGGGGCCCATCTCCTTGAACCCGGCCGTGACGATAACAACCATGGATACGCCTTTTGCCCCGCACTCCTCGACTACGGCAGGCACGTTGACGGCCGGGACCGTGATGACGGCCATATCGACCGGTGCCGGGATTGCAGAGATGTTGGGGTATGCCTTGAGCCCCTGGATTTCCGAACGCTTGTTATTGACAGGGTAGAGCTGCCCGGGGAAGTGGAGCAGGTTGTGCATAACCGCATACCCCATCTTGGAGGAATCCTGCGAGGCACCGATCACCGCTATGGAACGGGGAGTAAAGAATTCCAGCGGTACCGGCGGGTGCTCCTTTTTCTCTATCTTTGTTATTTGATCGGTCACGATCACGCGGGCGTCCACTGCACAGGCGCCGGACTCATAGAGCCGTAACGGGTTGATATCAAACTCGACAATATTCTCGTTCTCATCGAAGAACCGGCAGACGTTTGCAATGATTTTTACCAGGCCTTCTTCGTCGCGGGGTTTCGAGCCGCGATACCCGGCGATGAGCGGGTAGGCGTTGATCTCGTGGATCATCTGCCGGATCTCATCCTCGCTTACCGGAAGGATCCGGAGTGTCACGTCCTTCATGAGCTCGACCATCGTGCCGCCCATGCCAAAGGTGATGACCTTGCCAAAGGCCGGATCGGTCCTCCCGCCGATGATCAGTTCGAGGCCGGGTTCGGCCTGCTGCTCGACCATGACCCCTTCGACCTGCGCATCGGCATTGTAAGCCTTCGCGTTGTCGATGATCTTCGTGAACGCACCGAGGGCCGCTTTCTTGCTCCCGATACCAACCATCACACCGCCCGCATCGCTCTTGTGGACGATCTGGGGCGAGATGATCTTCATGACAACCGGGCAGCCCATCTTCTCGGCTGCGGTTGCCGCATCCTCGCCGTTTTTCACGATCTGGTACTCGGGGACCGGGATCTCGTACTTCCGTAATATGTCATATCCTTCCGCTTCAGAGAGCATCTTCTGGGTCAAACAGTTCACCTCGTTACATGGAGTACTGACAGGTTTTGTCCGCAGGTCTGCAGGATGCAGACGGGGAGCGGGGCATGCAGGAAAAACCGGTCCCGAAACGTGTGGGGACTTTTGTGCATACCGGGTTCATATGATATAATTAGAAATTTGGCGATGCCTCATTTAAATGTACTGAAATGAAAGCAATGCGCGATATAAGGTAAACGGACAAAGATTCGGGCGTTTTTGGCAATTCTGACCGCAAAGATTAATTTCAATTCATCATTATTGATAATGTAGATTAGGAGCCAGAAAGGAGCACATCATGGACAAGAGCGCAGATTCCGGAGAACATCATAAGTACTACACGCCGGACCCCTCCTACCGCGTGCACAGCTGGATGGGAGATTATACCTGGACATACAATGAGTTCGCAAAGGACCCGGAAAAATTCTGGGACCATATCGCAAAGAAACTCCACTGGTTTAGTCCCTACGACAAGGTCTGCGAGTGGAACTACCCGTACGCGAAGTGGTTCATCAACGGCAAGACCAACATCACCTACAATTGTCTCGACCGGCATGTACTCGGTGAACGGCGCAACAAGGTGGCGCTGATCTGGAAGGGCGAACGGCCGGACGAAGAACGGGTCTTTACCTACCGCCAGCTTTTGCGCGAAGTGCAGCGGTTTGCAAACGGCTTAAAGAAACTCGGCGTCACCAAGGGCGACCGGGTCTGCATCTACATGCCGGTGATCCCGGAACAGATTATCGCCATGCTTGCCTGCACCCGGATCGGGGCTATCCATTCTGTGGTCTTTGGCGGGTACGGGGCGGCAGCGCTCAACCAGCGGATTGTGGGTGCCGGCGCGAAGATCGTGATCACGGCCGATATGGCGATCCGGCGGGGCAAGGCGATCCCCTTAAAGCATGTCATTGAGGAAGCGATCATCAACGCCCCTGCAGTCGAGCACCTTATTATCCTGCGCCGGGAGCAGCGGATCCCGGTCGAACTTCACAGCGAGATGGAACTCGATTTCTATGAGGTGATGGCCGATGCCGATACCGACTGCCCGGCTGAAGTAATGGACGCGGAGGATCCACTCTTTATTTTGTACACAAGCGGGACAACCGGCGCCCCGAAAGGTATTGTCCATACCTGCGGGGGCTACATGGTCGGCGCCTATTACACGACAAAATACATCTTCGATATCAAGGAGCACGATGTGTACTGGTGCACCGCCGATCCCGGCTGGATCACCGGGCATTCGTACGTGGTCTATGGCCCTCTCTCGGTCGGCGCGACCGTGCTGATTGCCGAGAACACGCCCGATTACCCGGACCCCGGGGTCTGGTGGAAGATTGTCGAGGAGTACGGCGTCAATATCCTGTACACCGCCCCGACCGCGATACGGATGTTCATGAAAATGGGCCGCGAGTGGCCGGACAAATATAATCTGAGTTCCCTGCGCGTGCTCGGATCGGTTGGCGAGCCGCTCAACCCGGAGGCGTTCGAGTGGTTCTATCACGTGATCGGGAAAGACAAATGCCCGATTGTCGATACCTGGTGGCAGACCGAGACCGGGATGCACATGGTAACGACCGTGCTTGGCGAGCCCATGCGGCCGGGCTATGTCGGCAAGTCCGTGCCCGGTGTCGTGGCCGATGTCGTGGACAAGGACGGGAAACCGGTCGAACCGGGCAAAAGCGGGTTTTTAGTCATGCGCCAGCCCTGGCCCTCCATGATGCGGACGATCTGGAACGATGACGGGCGGTACCGCAAGTACTGGGAGAGCATTCCCGGCTGCTACCAGGTGGGCGACCTTGCGATCAAAGGAGAGGACGGGTACATCATGGTGATCGGGCGGTCCGACGACCTTATCATTGTCTCGGGCCACAATATCGGGACCGCAGAGGTTGAGAGTGCGCTCGTATCCCACAAGGCAGTCGCCGAGGCTGCCGTGATCGGGAAACCCGATCCGATGAAAGGCAATACAATCAAGGCTTTTGTCACGCTCCGTGTCGGGCATACCCCGAGCGAGAAACTGAAAAACGAATTAATCTACCATGTGCGGATCACGCTCGGGCCGATTGCCATGCCCTCCGAGATCGAATTTGTTGATAACCTCCCCAAGACCCGGAGCGGCAAGATCGTCCGCCGTGTCCTCAAGGCAAAAGAGATGGGGATGGATCCGGGCGATATTTCCACGCTCGATGAGTAAGTAAATGCGTGCGGTCACGGGATTTTCCGGCAATTTTTTTATTCCATAAGGCACCGGTGGATTGTGGAGGAAAAAATGCCGTATTCCGGCACATTCAAAAACCGATCTTTTATACCCGGGTGAATCCCTGCGACCGGCACGACAGGGTAAGATCTACTTCCTGACGTCCCCCGGGTTCTTAACCCGATGGATTTTTATATCGTGCTTCCCTTTCTTTATATGCTTTATATAATGGGATGAATGGGGAAGGCACTTCCCGAAGAAACGGCGTTAAAAGTATCCTGATACGGGTGACAACTACCATGAAAGTCAATCCAGAGGATTCGCTCAAGATAGAAAACATTGTGGCTTCCGCGAAGGTGACGGACTACCTCGACCTCCCGGCGCTTGCCTCAAGGATCAAGGATGCGGAATACAACAAGAAACGGTTCCCCGGCGT
>JAQWDG010000156.1 GCA_028705545.1 Methanoregula sp.
TTCCTGCCCGGGCCGGTCACCGTGGTTGTCCCGGCACGCAAGACCATCCCCGAAATCCTGACCGGCGGGACCGGCACGATCGGGATCCGCATCCCGGCCCACGGGATCGCCCGGCAGGTCATAGAAAAGTTCGATGCACCCATAACGGCCACGAGTGCAAACCTGTCCGGCGGGAAAGACCCGCAGACACCGGACGAGTGCACGGTGCCCCACGATCTTCTCATCGACGGGGGACGGCTCCCGGGGACGCCAAGCACGGTGGTCGATCTCGTGACACGGACTATTGTCCGCCGCGGGGCAAAGGCAGAAGAGATAGCGATATTTTTGAAACATACTGCCTGAATGGGATGAACCATGCTTCCGATCCGCCTCCGCGATTTTATCGAAGATCCCGATGGCTGGCTCTATGCGGTCTCGACCTACGATAACACCGACACGGTCGGGTGCGTGCTCAGGTACGTCCCTGAAGAAAACGGGGAACGAAGCGATTCTTCAGGCAGAAGATACCGGAAATACGATTTCGAAGATGCCTATAGAAAGATCGCACAGGAAAAACCGGCCTACGCCGGCCTCGTCCAGCGGGTTCCCCTGCACGATGTGCACCGGGTGCTCAAACCTGACGAAGAAATAGGGCGGATCGCTGCCGCGCACCCCCGGGTAAAAAAACTGCTCGGCCTCCTGTCCCTGCCGCCGGGAACCGTAGGCTGTACCGGCTCCCTCCTCTGCGGTCTTGCAAACGAAAGCTCCGATATCGACATGGTCGTATACGGCAGGCACTGGTTCGATGCACAGGCCCTCGTGAAAAAAGGTATCGGATCCGGGAAGATCGAGGGAATGTCGCCTGCGCTCTGGCGCAAGGTCTACGACAAGAGAACACCAGAGATCCCCTACGATGCCTTTGTCCTCCACGAGCAGCGGAAGTGGAACCGGGGGCAGATCGAAGGGACCTATTTCGATATCCTGTATACCCGGTCGTACGACAAACTTGCCGGTGCACCTTCGGGAAAAGGAGAGGTGCTCGGGAAAAAGACGATTGAAGCAACGGTCACCGATGCATCGCTTGCATTCGATAACCCGGCGGTCTACCGGGTAGATCACGATGAGATCGCAAAAGTGCTCTCATTTACCCATACCTACAGCGGGCAGGCGCTCACCGGAGAGACCATCGAGGCCTGCGGTGTCGTGGAACAGCACGGCTACGAGCGCTGGCTGATCGTCGGGACGACCCGCGAGGCGCGGGGCGAATATATTATTTCAAAGACCCTGCTGGAACAATAACTCCAGTTTCCCCGAACATTGGGTTGGACCGGGTATCTCCCTGCCGATGCCGGATCCGAACGATTCCTGCACCCGGGACCTTTTTGATTTATAAATACGGCCACCGGTATTTCCCCGGGAGTTCCGGCATTCCTTCGGGTGCCCGGAGCAGAGGCTTTCCCTGACCAGCTTCATAACTCCTGGCGATGCGAACCGGTATTTTCATCCGGCGTCTGATCCTCACCGGGAGGGTTTGGCGGGGACAGAAGCCATGCAACCGGCCTCCGCCAGCATTCAACGATTCCTTCATACCATTCCGGGAGGGACTCTTCTGCACGGACAAACTGCATTTTTTTTAAGATATGCTGCATGATGGGCCGGGGCATTACGACCCTCACATCGTACCCCCGGGTAATCCAGCGCCGGATCAGGGCCTGGGTATTTCCCTCGTTTTTATACCGGGAGATAATGAAATGGAGGTAGAGCTGGTGGTTGTCCCGGATTTCAATCCAGCCGGAATAGAGCGATTCCACAAAACCGAGGGCATCGCCTTCAGGAGTACCAGATTCGATACGATTTGCGTGCATTCCCGTCATCCCGCATATGCATTTTAGTACGGTTACCGGCCGCTCCCTAAAAAGTGCGGGTCCGGGCAGGGTGAAAGTGCGTGCCCGAATGACCGCAAGCGTGGATACCATACTTTTTTTTGCTCCCTCTTCACAGATGATAGTAATCACAGGAGTCCGGGGATACCGTACAACCCCTACCCTGATGGATGCAAACGGGCAGCAGGTAAAAAGGTGAGATTCATGGGAAGGGATCAGTCAGTGCACAGGAAGGACCGGGCCGTATCGGAAGTGATCGGCTCTATCCTCCTGATAAGTGTCGTTGTGATAGGTATCGCCGTTATCGGAGTCCTGCTCATGTCGCAACCGACCCCCCGCAACCTTCCTGCCCTTAGTGCGGTCATCTCGGAAGATACAGCGCAGAATACCATATCCATATACCACGATGGCGGCGATCAGGTCTCCCATGACGAGATCCAGATCCTTGTCGATGGCGTGCCCCGGGATTTTGACATTGGCGGTTCCACAGGATGGTCTACCTGGTCGATGGGCCAGTCCCTGACCTATCAGTATTCGGGGTCGGCACCCGGCCTTGTCCAGATCGTATATAACGGAGGGAGCGGCGCAACCGTGCTCGCCTCTTCCGACTTCGGGTTCAACCCGAGCGGCACGTTGACTACCGGGCCGACCGGGACTGCAACCACAATACCCACAAGCACAACACCGACTCCGGTTCCGGCACCGGTAGCAAACTTTACCGCTTCACCGCTTACCGGAACCGCCCCGCTCACCGTTCAGTTCACCGACCACTCGACGAATTCCCCTACTTCATGGTCGTGGAACTTCGGCGATGGGAATACCGCGAACTCGACAGTCCAGAACCCGCTGCATACGTACGCAAATCCCGGGAATTACACGGTATCGCTCACGGTAGCAAACGGTTTCGGGAGCAACACATCCACCAGGACGAACTACATTACGGTAACAACACCAGCCCCGCTTGCCGCTTTTACCGGCACTCCGCTCTCGGGAACCACTCCCCTTGCCGTCCGGTTTACCGACCTGTCGACGAATTCCCCCACTTCATGGTCGTGGAATTTCGGCGATGGGAATACTACAAATGCGACAGTTCAGAACCCGGTGCATGTCTACAATTCAGTGGGGCTGTATACGGTATCGCTGACCGCAGCCAATGCTATCGGCAGCAACACGAGCACAAGGATAAACTACGTCAATGTGACGATCTCGAATTTCACCTCCTATATCATCCAGAACAATGTCTTTGTCTACGGAACGCAGCTGAACTTCCAGGGGAACAACGTGTACGGGGACGGGGCGACCATCATCATCACCAGTCCCCTTTACGGCAGTACCCTGAATGGCGGTGCACAGATCGCGGTAAGCAACATCTTCATAGACGGCGATGTCACGCTAAATACCGGGAGTACCGGTATGGGGTCCCCGAGTTCCCCAAGAAACATCTCCATTAACGGGAACCTGAACCTGAACGGTGGGAACCGGGATATCTACGGCGACGTCTATGTTGCAGACAACCTGGCCCTCGAAAACTGTCGGATTCACGGGAACATGTATGTCAATGGCAATGTTGCCTTAGACTGGGGAGTTCCATCAATTGATACCGGTAAAAATATCTACTATACCGGTACGTTAACTCACCCCAACAATTACGATCAGGCATTTTTGGACCGGTGCATACACCAGACCTCCGTTCCAAGTCTTTCCATGCCCAGCCAGACGCTGCCTTCGTTAAAACCCGATCAATGGTACCTGGATAAGGGGTATTCTACCAGTACCAGCAGTAAACTGACGAATAACCTGAAGATAATCGCGAACAGTTTTACTTCTTCAGATTCCTCGGATACGGGGGGAGTCAGTAATATTGTAATTATTGCAAAAACCGGCGATATCACGCTCGATAGTTATTGGCAGCATTACCCGGTTACCGGCGTCCTGTATGCTCCCAACGGGAAAGTTACTTTCAGCGGCAACTCTTTCACGGGAGTTGTCATCGCCCGTGACGGGTTCTATGTTACGAGTGGGTCAACTACGGTTACCTTCACAAACCTTGCCAATTATTTCAGCAGCCCGAACGACTATCCGTTCTGAAAAAAGCCACGGGTATGACAGTTCACTTGGTGGGGAGGGGTAGGATCACACTCCCTTTTTCCTTCTGCTAAAAATCCAGATGATACAACAAAGCAAACACATGGAAACCTATAGACTGCCGGAAATGCGGTGAGTTGCCGGGTTTTGTGTCGGAAAAATTTCGGCAAAATAAATTTCGGCCCGAAAAAAAGGTGTTAGTTACCAAGCCAACAGTTGGATAATTAACCAACTGTTGGATGTACAACTAACTCGCCGAATTTTACTCCGTCGTGAATTTTCCGGTGGCCCCGGGTTTTTACGAAAAATCCGGATCGACCGGACCGGCAAAATTTTTTTGAACCGAAAAAAAATCCGGATTTTTTCTTTTCGCACGAAAAATTATCCGGGCCGGAAACAGCATGCAGGCAGCACATGAAATCCTGTTTCCTGTTTTTAAGAGTTCCTGTACCCGGGTACCTACCGGGAAGCTGCCTCTTCGCCAAATATAACGGGTAGTGACGGTCCCGCCACCGGTCTTCGGTTCTACCCATTACATATCTGATCCGATTATTTTCGTTTGCAGAAGAACGGATGAGACCTGCCGTGTTGCACAAATGATCGAAAAAAGGTACCCAAAAGATAAGATCACGGAGACCCCATCAAACAATCATGGTAAAGAACGTCAGATGGGGACATCCGTATAGAGATAAACGAGATTGGAGCGT
>JAQWDG010000157.1 GCA_028705545.1 Methanoregula sp.
AGGTATCCGGGAGGGATCGTGTTTTTTATGACGACCAGAATCCACAGACATCTCTGGTAATGCATCAAAATCTCCTGAAGCTCAAAACCGGTCAGTGCAATCGTTTCGCATGCGGGGGGCCAGTGCTCACTCTTCCTGCAGAAAGAAGCAAATGCGAAAATTCCTACACGGGATTACATTACAATGAGAAATTGGGCAAAACAAGAATCGTAAAAATATTCCATCCCCTTACCGCTCAATCAGCCGGATATGCTCCACGGTCTTTTTCTCCAGCTCAGCCTCTCCCTGCAACCGTGAAACATCCGCGATTGCTTCGAGCACGTGAACCGATTCCTCTAAAAATGAAAGAACATCGGCCGGAAAAACCTCGATCCCGTACTCGTCCGAGAGATACGCGGCAATCTGGCGGTGGTCGAGGCCGTTCTCGCGCAGCTCGATCACTTTTTTCGCAAACTTCTTCTCGGGGCAGCCGCAGAGCGGGGAATTCTTGCACCTGCACCGCAGGAAATCGTCAAAGAACCGGAGGAGCTGGTCGCGGATGGCAAAATCGAGTGCATCAAAATTAAAACGGGAGGTGATGGTTTCGAGCATCACCGGGGAAAAGGCGAACTCGGGGACCCGGTAACCGCAAAGCCGTTCGATCTTTTTTGCGTGGCGGAACCGGGCCCGGTCAGCGATCAATCGTCTTCTCCGGTCGACTCGTCGAAATTCTTCAACGAGCCCATCGCCTCGAACATCCGCTCGCACTCGATGAGCCACTCGTCAAAGAGGGTCGGGTTTTCAAGATCGTCTTTCACGTACTTCCCGCAGCACGCAGCCCCGTCGATCACGGCAGCGCCGATATTTGCGGCAGTCTCAAGCGCACCTTCCATATCCTTCTCGATCTGCCCCTTTCCTTTCTTCACGAGCGTCTTGATATCCTTGTCAAATTCGCCGTTAAGGTACTTGCGGCAGGACGCAAAGAGGACGAGTTTTGGGAGCTGCAAAAGCTCGACAATCTCTTCGAGGTCGCCCGCGGGCGCGGCTGCCATCACGATCCCTTCGACCTGGGCCAGCCGGTCAAGCGACTCCTCTTTTGAGAACCTCTTGTTCTGGTAGAGTTTTACGATCTTGAGCACCGCAAGCGTGATATCCACCGAGAAGCTGTCCAGCACCCGGAATCCTTCGGGCATCTCGTCGCTTTTCGGGTCTGCCTCGAAACTTGCTTCGCTTAAGGATTTTAACCAGTTGTCCCAGCGTTCCTGGTTGTAGAAGATATAGAAAAGTTTTAACGGCTCTTCTTCAACCTTTTTGCTCGCCTTTCTCGCCATTTCATTACACTATTCTCTCTCCTGATTAAAGGATTTCGTTGTTGGAGGGATCCGTGGGAAGATTTTCCACAAAATGGACCGGGACTACCTTGTCAACCGGGCTGACTGTCGTAACCTTATACCGTATAGCCAGCAAAAACAGGTACATGAAACTGCTGCCAGTCACGCTCCTCCTTATCCTGTGCATTGCATGTGCAGGCTGCACCGCGCCGGAAACCCCGTCATCTGCTGCCGCTGCGGTCCCGGACCTTACCGGCAACTGGACCGGGTCTCCCCATGGATACATCGACGGGATCGGCTACATCGGCAGCAGCGGCACGATCGCGATGCAGGTCACCGGGCAGCAGGGCCGGATCTTCAACGGCACGATAGCGATCGTGGAGGCAGACGGCAGTGTCTCGACCCGGCATATTGCCGGCGCCATCGGCCGCGATGGCAGGAGTTTCACGCTCGTGCAGTCCGATACCGGTTACGACTTTGGCACCATCGTCTCCGGTAACGAGATCGAGTTTGTGTACGTGAGCGACAAAGAGCCGGCAAAAGTTGTGATCGATTCGTTTGTGCGGAGCTCCTGATCGCCCGGTAATTCCGGCCGGCACCGCCAACGGTTATCATCGTTGACCGAGAAAGTATCCGGGTACATTCATGGCAGCAGGAAAAACAAATCCAAAAACCGTTGTAATGGTCCGGTACGGGGAACTCTTCTTAAAGAGCGATCCGGTAAAATACCACTTCATCGGCCTGCTGTTGAGGAACATCCGGCAGGCGCTCGAAGCTGCCGGCATTGACTCGCGTTTCGAGAGTCCCCGGGGCCGGATCTTTATTTTCACCGACAGGGCCGAAGAAACCGCACGGATCGTCTCGCGGGTCTTTGGGGTCGTGGATACGAACGTATGCCAGCTCGTAGCTGCCGAACCGGATGCGGTCAGGGACGCTGCGCTCGCTCTTGCCAAAAAACATATTCACCCGCCCTGCACGTTTGCCGTCCGGGGAAAACGGCAGTACAAGACCGGCATGAACAGCCAGGAGCTGGGCGAATACGTGGGCTCGGCCATCTACGATGCGATCCCTGGTCTCACGGTCGATCTCACGAACCCGGAGTACGAGATCTTTGTCGAGATGCGCGAGTGCGGGGGGATCGTGTACGACGAACGGTTCCCGGGGCAGGGCGGCCTTCCCGGGGGTTCGCAGGGAAAAGCGCTCGCGCTTCTTTCCTCCGGCATCGATTCACCGGTTGCCGCGTGGCTCGCGATGAAACGCGGCTGCGAAGTCGCCTTCGTGCACGTTGACGGCGGCCGCTGGGCAGGAAACGATGTAAAAGCGACGGCGATGGAGAACCTCTGCCGCCTCTCGCTCTGGTGCCCCCAGCAGCCCGTGCAGATGACGATTGTACCGGCTGAAGCGTTCTACGATGCCATGCAGAAAGAGAAGATCCAGCCCCGGCTCCGCTGCGTCCTCTGCAAACGTTTCATGCTCCGGCTCGCGGCCCGGCTTTCCTTAAAAGAGGGATGCCTCGCAATCCTTACCGGTGAAAACCTCGGGCAGGTCGCTTCCCAGACGCTTGCAAACCTCGCGGTGATCTCGGATGCCACTGCTGTCCCGGTGCTGCGGCCGCTCATCACCTACGACAAGGCAGAGACGGTGGACCTTGCCCGAAAAATCGGGACGTTTCTCGGGAAACAGGGCGACCTTGCCTGCCGGGCGGTGCCGAAGATGCCGGCAACCGCGGCAACCGCAGATGCCGTACGGGAAGCCGAGGAAAAAATGGACATCCCCGGGCTGCTCGATGCAGTGCTTGCCTCCATTGAGTACGTGTCCGCGGAGAACGGGAAGATTGTAAAAGATTGCCAGTGATTACGAAGGGGGCGCCGGTTTTTTCTGCACTATACAATACCGGACTTCCCGCAGAAGTCCCCTTAAAATATATGCAGCCCCCCTTGCGCCATCCCAGCCCCCGAGGGGGCGGGGGCGCTAACGATTCCGTGGGTATTACCTGTACCGGGAGCTGCCCAAGAATGAAGGTAATACAGCATCATCGCAACCGGGGGGTGCCCCAGCGGCGGGGGCGGAGGCTTGCCGGAGCCCCCAAGAGCGGTTTATGGATCTTTTTAAGGAAGTCTCCAATGCACAATCTTTCTTAAACAAACATTGCTACCCCCATTACGGCAGGTGCAACAATCCTATCGGTCTGTGGCGTAATTATCATTCACTTATCAGGGAACTTCACGAGTCTGTTATTCCAACAACTTCTCACAATACGCGACAACCGTCTCCAGCGTCTTTGTGCGGGCGTACCACTTGTCATCGGACTCGATCACCGTCCACGGCGCATGCTTCGTACTCGTCCGGGCAAACATCTCGTCGATTGCCACGCCGTACTCCTCCCACTTCTCGCGGTTGCGCCAGTCCTCGTCCGTGATCTTCCACTGCTTTAGGGGATCGGTCTCGCGCTGGCGGAACCGCCTGAGCTGCTCTTCGGGGCTCACTTCGAGCCAGAACTTCAGGAGGCCGCCGCCCCATGCGATGAACTCAGCCTCCATCTCGTTTATCTCGGCATACGCCCGTTTCCATTCGGTCTTCGTGCAGTAGCCTTCGACCCGCTCGACCAGCACGCGGCCGTACCAGCTCCGGTCGTAGATCGTAGTGTGGCCGGCGGCCGGGTAGTTCCGGATGAACCGCCAGAGGTACTGGTGCTCCTTTTCGTAGTCGTTTGGAACCCCGACGGGCATCACGCTGTATCCCCGGGGATTGATGTCGGAGGTCAGGCGCACGATCGTCCCGCCTTTTCCTGCCGCATCCCGGCCCTCGAAGACAATCGCGAGCGGGATGTTTCGCTTGTAGAGAAGATACTGGAGCTCGCGGATCCGTTTCTGGGCAGCGGCGACGCGGGCCTCGTATTCTTTTTTCCCAACTGCATCGGGCGCTTCAGCCCTCCGCACAACCGGGACAATGGGCGGGCAAAAGACGGGGTGAATCTCCTTTGGGTGCTGACGCCCTTCAAGAATTTTTTTCTCGCCCGCTTCAATTGCATTTACCACCGTTGTATAACAGGAAAGGAGCGTGTACTGCGGGTCTGTCGCCCCCACGACCGTCCACGGGGCGCAAGATGTATTGGTCTTTTTAAGGATCGTATCGATGACCGGGTAGTATGCCTCGTACTCCTTGTGGAAGTCCCAGTCGCCCTTTGTTATCATCCACGAGGTGAGCGGGTCGTTCTCCCGGGAAAGAAGCCGTTTTTTCTGCTCCTTTTTGCTGATGTGGAGGTAGATCTTGATGATGATCGTCCCGTC
>JAQWDG010000158.1 GCA_028705545.1 Methanoregula sp.
CCCCGGGGCGCCGGGGGAAGGCCGACCAGGTTGAACTGGCCCAGGCTCACGTTGTCGGCTGCCATGGGCCGCTCGCCCTGGAGGACGTGGATCGTGACCTCGGTCTGCATATCCGCCGCGGTCGAGAAGATCTGGCTCTTCTTTGTCGGGATCGTGGTGTTCCGGTCGATGAGGGCTGTCCTGACCCCGCCGAGGGTCTCAAGGCCCAGGGTTAAGGGAGTCACATCGAGCAGTACCATGTCGTTGATCTCGCCACCGAGGATCCCGCCCTGGATTGCGGCACCCATGGCCACGCATTCCATCGGGTCGATGCCGCGTTCCATCTTCTTCCCGACATTGTCCTCGATGAATTTCTGGACCACCGGCATCCGGGTGGGTCCGCCGACCAGGATCACTTTCTGGATGTCGTCTTTGGTGAGTTTTGCATCCTTAAGTGCCTGCTCGAACGGCTTGATACACCGCCGGATGATCGGGTCGATCAGCTGTTCGAGTTTTGACCGGGACAGCTTGATGTTGAGGTGCTTGGGGCCGGACTGGGTCGCGGATACGTACGGGAGGTTGATCTCCGTCTCCATGACCGTTGAGAGCTCGATCTTGGCCTTTTCCGCAGCTTCTTTTACCCGGTTGATGGCCATCTTGTCATTCCGTAGATCGATGCCTTCCTGTTTCTTGAACTCGTCTGCGATCCATTCGAAGATGGCATTGTCCATGTCCGTGCCGCCCAGCTGGGTGTCGCCGGAGGTCGCAAGGACGGTAAACGTGCCGCCGCCGAACTCCATGATGGTGACATCGAGCGTGCCGCCGCCGAGGTCAAAGACCAGGATCTTGAAGTCGCCGCCCTTGTCGAGCCCGTAGGCCATGGACGCTGCGGTGGGTTCGTTTACCAGCCGGACCACGTCGAGGCCGGCGATCTTTCCTGCATCCTTTGTCGCGGTCCGCTGGTTGTCGTTAAAGTAGGCCGGGACGGTGATGACGGCTTTTGTGATCTTTTCCCCGAGGAACGCTTCGGCATCGCGTTTGATCTTCTGGAGGATGAACGCCGAGATCTGCTGGGGGGTGTACTCCTTCCCGTAGATCTTATAGACGTGGTTTGTCCCCATCTTCCGCTTTGCTGCAGTAACGGTCCCTTCGGGGTTGCTCACGGCCTGCCTTCGGGCCGGTTCCCCGACAAGGAGCTGGCCATCCGGGGTAAAGGCCACATAGGAGGGAAACATCTTCCCCGCAACCGTTGCCCCTTCTGCTGACGGTACGATCGTCGGCTTCCCGCCGACCATGACGGATGCTTCGCTGTTCGAGGTACCCAGGTCAATTCCGATAATTTTCTCATTCGCCATTGTTTTCACCAACGTTCTCTGTTTCCTGTTCTGCAATCTTTACCTTCGAGGGCCTGATGACTTTGGATTTCAACTGGTAGCCTTTCCCGAAATCTTCGAGGATGGTGTTAGGCTCCTTTTGGCACTTCTCTGTACACAACACTTCGTGATACCGGGGATCGAATTTTTTCCCCACGCAATCGATCGGCTGCAGTCCGTAATCGGACAGGATTTTTGTCAGTTTTTTATGGATCATTTCCATCCCTTCCCGGTTTTTCTCCTGCTCGAGTGAGGGAAGGGCCAGCTCGAAGTCGTCCAGGACGACGAGGAGATCGTTAATCAGCTTCTCGTTTGCAAGGGCGGTGATCGTCTCCTTTTCCTTTGCACTCCACTTGCGGAAATTGTCGAAGTCTGCCTGGAGGTATCTCAGCTGGTTGAGACGTTCCTCAGCGAGCCGGGTCTGTTCTGCAAGTGCTTTTTTTAACTCTTCGGTATCATCCATTGTCGTCTCCCCTCATCCTGACACACGTGAATCAGACGTAAGGTTCGGGATCAGGCATTCCCGAACACCAGTTTTCCTCCTTTCTCATCGACAACGATCTCCTTATCCTTCTGGACGTTCCCCGCAAGGATCATCTTTGACAACTCGTTGAGCAGGTTTTTCTGGATCACGCGCTTGATCGGCCGTGCGCCGAACTGCGGGTCAAAGCCCAGCGTGGCGATGAACCGGATGGCTTTCTTTGTGGCCGTAAGCCGGATGTCGCTCTTTTCAAGCATCTTCTGCACGCCGCCCAGCTGGATCTCGACGACCGTCCGGATCTCGTCTTCCGTGAGCGGTTTGAACATGATGATCTCGTCGATCCGGTTGAGGAATTCGGGACGGATGGTCTTTTTGAGCAGGTCGAACACCTGTTCGCGGGTGCGGTCGAAGAGCTCGTCCCGGTCCTTGTCCGTGGCATGCTCCATGTTCTCCTGGATGAGGTGCGACCCGATGTTCGAGGTCATGATGATGATGGTGTTCTTGAAGTCCACCGTGCGGCCCTTGTTGTCGGTCAGGCGGCCGTCGTCAAGGACCTGTAAGAGGATGTTGAACACATCCGGGTGGGCCTTTTCTATCTCGTCCAGCAGTACCACGGAATAGGGCTTTCTCCGGACCGCTTCGGTCAGCTGCCCGCTCTCTTCGTACCCCACGTAGCCCGGCGGTGCGCCGATCAGCCGGGAGACGGTGTGCCGCTCCTGGTACTCCGACATATCGATCCGCACCATGCTGTTCTCGTTGTTGAACAGGAATTCTGCAAGCGCTTTGGCGAGTTCCGTCTTTCCTACCCCGGTTGTCCCGAGGAAGATGAACGAGCCGATCGGGCGTTTCGTGTCCTGCAGCCCGGCCCGGCTCCGGCGGATGGCATTTGCCACTGCCGCGATGGCCTCATCCTGGCCGACCACACGCTTGTGGAGTTCGGCTTCGAGGCTGAGCAGTTTCTCCCGCTCGCTCTGGAGCATCCTCGATACGGGGATCCCGGTCCAGCGCGAGACAACTTCTGCTATCTCTTCGGCATCCACCTCTTCGTTCACGAGCGCGGAGTCCTTCTGGAGCACGGTGAGTTTTTCCTTGAGCTCCACCATGCTTTTCTCGTTATCCGGGATGCGGCCATAGCGGATCTCGGCGACTTTCCCGAGGTCGCCGTTCCGTTCGGCACGTTCGGCCTCGAACTTCAGGTTCTCGATCTCGGTTTTCTTTGCCTGGATCTGCTCGACGAGCTCTTTCTCCGACCGCCACTTTGCATGCAGCCGGTTCCTCTCCTCGGTCAGGTTCGCGATCTCTTCATTGAGCGATTTGAGTTTGTCCTTGTCTTTCTCGCGCTTGATGGCTTCCCTTTCAATCTCCAGCTGGTGGATCTTCCGCTCGATCTTTTCGAGTTCTTCGGGTTTCGAGTTGATCTCGAGCCGGAGTTTCGAGGCCGCCTCGTCAATCAAGTCGATGGCCTTGTCGGGGAGAAACCGATCGGAGATATAGCGCTGCGAGAGTTCGACCGCGGCGATAATCGCCTCGTCCTTGATCCTCACATGGTGGTGGGTCTCGTACTTCTCCTTGATGCCCCGGAGGATGGAGATGGCGTCCTCGGCATCCGGTTCGTTGACCATCACCGGCTGGAACCGCCGTTCGAGCGCCTTGTCCTTCTCGAAATACTTCTGGTATTCCTTTAAGGTCGTTGCGCCGATGACATGCAGTTCTCCCCGGGAGAGCGCGGGCTTGAGGATATTTGCCGCATCCATGGCGCCCTCGCCCCCGCCGGCCCCGACCAGGGTATGGATCTCGTCGATGAAGAGGATGATCTCACCGTCGGACGAGGTCACTTCCTTGATGACACTTTTTAACCGCTCCTCGAACTCTCCCTTGAACTTGGCCCCGGCGATCAGGGCACCCATATCGAGGGAGAAGATCTGCTTGGTCTTGAGGTTGTCCGGAACATCTTCGTCGATGATCCGGTGGGCAAGACCTTCGGCTATGGCGGTTTTACCCACACCGGGCTCCCCGATGAGGATCGGGTTGTTCTTCGTTCTCCGTGAGAGGATCTGCAGTACCCTGCGGATCTCTTCGTCGCGCCCGATCACCGGATCGAGTTTTCCCTTGCGGGCAAGATCGTTGAGGTTCCGGGCGTATTTTTCCAGGGCATTATAGGTATCTTCGGCGTTCTGGCTGTTCACGGTCTCACCTTTCCGCAACTGGCTGATGGCGGTCTTTAACTCCTTTTCCGATACCCCGTTCTCCTTAAGGAGCCGCGAGGTGCTGTCGCTGACCGAGAGGATCCCAAGGAGGATCTGTTCGAGCGAGACGAACTCATCCCCGGACTCCTTCGATAGTGCGATGGCTTTCTGCAGGGCCTTTGAGGCATCGTTCGAGAGGTTCTGGTCCCCGCCGGTTACCTCGGGATATGCATCGATGATCCGGTCGAGGGCAGCGGTGAACCCCTCGACGTTCACATTCAGTTTTTTTAAGAGATACGGGATGACATTCTCGTCAACCAGGAGCATCCCTTTGAGGAGGTGCGACGTCTCGATGGACGGGTTCTTTTTTGCCGTTGCTACTTCGATTGCCTTTGCAACGGCTTCCTGCGATTTTATGGTGAAATTGTTGAAGTTCATGATGCTGGTGGTTCTTCTCTTGTGTTCGTTATCCGCTACCGGTAATTCGTAATAGCGTTTTTTCCTGTCAAATAGTTTGGCTATGAGGAAACGGGTCCTGTATACGCCAGGGCGATCCCGTGCCCGTTACACATAC
>JAQWDG010000159.1 GCA_028705545.1 Methanoregula sp.
TCTTTGCAATCGTGATCGGCAGCACCGAAGTTACTGCTGCTTCTGCCGGGGCGTTTCTGGTATGCTTCCATATCCTTTTCAGCCTCTTTACGCTCCTCTGTATTGCCGGGATCATCGTCTCCCTCAACCGGGGAAATCTCCGGGCGACCGGCGCGGAGTGACCGGGACCGGCAAGAACAGTATCTTGTTGCCTTGCGTATTTCCGGAGTTCTTCAGTCATTCGATAGAGAGAATAACCATTCAATGGATGAAATGGTTATCCGGTACGGAGATTGGCCAGCCCCCAAAACACGCCTTCTTTTCATTGCTACGTCCGCCCGGTCATCTGATACAAGATCGGCCAAATAAATGCTGATATTTAGTCCCTATATTCTCCGGCGTAAAAACACCCTCCTGACCGCGAATTTGTGCCCTTTTTGGGGAATTATTGCCTCCCGGTCGGATAACCAGGAGAATCCGGGTTTAATTCAGACCCGGAAAAGCATAGCCGGATCGGGTCCCTGCCCTGCAAATCCTGGTCCCGGGAGATACGATCCCATCCGTCAAAATACGCCCTATACGGCCCCGGATTCCCGTTTTCGGATCCCGTCCCTTGCCAGAAAACCCCGAAAAAACGCTCCGATTGGTTTCGCATGGAAACGGGCCGAAAATCAGGCCCCGTTTGCCGAAATACGCCCGGTTTCGATGACAGATAACAGGCTTTCCTGGCCATTGGACAGGGGTTATTTCTGGCACATCCAATCACCCTTGCGACCCCTGGATCGGGCAAAAGAACGCGGGTAAATACGCAGGTCTGGTTTGGGCGGTTCTCCGACGTGGGAATGGGGAAGGATGGGGGAAAAGGGGCGAAACCGGCCGGTGTGGGAGCTGCAATCAGAAGCATATTGGTGAGGGGTTACACTAAATTATATCATGAGCGAACGGGCAGTTTCCGGCAGAGAAAATGTTGATGCCCTGTACGCAATTGAGGAGCATTTGCTTATAGAATTTTTTTAAAAACGAGCCGTCCACACAAGCTCCTTATACCCTTCCCTATAAACACTGGACGGATACAGGTATGAATGCAATACCCCGAAAATATATCACGGATGCCAAAAACCAAAAACAAGCGGTGATTGTCGATCTGGAAACCTTCAACCGGATGGAATCCATCATCGAAGACAACGGACTTGTAAAATTTATGGAAGAGGCAGAGGAGGATGAGACTCTTTCTGTTCACGAAGCAAAGAAACACTACCGGTCATTAAAAAAGGATTGAAATGCCGGCGTGCGGATATAAGAAAATACCTTTAAAAGATCTCGCTGCAATACCCAAACGTCACCGCTCCCGGATAGAACGGCTGGTATTTGATAAGATCCCGGCATCAGAAAATATTTTTCATGATTTTGATATCCGGAAGATGAAAGGGTATGACACGTATTATCGCATCCGGACCGGACTTCACCGGATCGGTTGCAAGATGTCATCTGACGGCGAGATTGTTTTCTTCCGGGTAAAGAGCCGGGAAGAGATCTACCGGGTTTTCCCAGAGGGGTGGGGAATTCGTTGTCACCCTCTGGAGAGACTGGCTGACTGATACAGTTCTGGCAGAATCCCGACTCAATGAACGACAGAAAAAGATCATTACCTTCCTCAAAAGCCACGCCCGAATTACCAATGCCGAATGCCAGAGTCTTACCGGTGCTGCCCGGAAAGCAATAAGCCGCGATCTCGGAGGACTTGTTGACGTCGGTCTTCTGGTTCGCATTGGCGAGCGACGCGGGGTGTATTATGTCCTTGCCCGAGGTACACGCAAAGGTGCAATTTGAAACGATTTCATTCTACCAGTATCTGAATGTCTGGAAAAATATGGGACAATTATGAGACATTTGAGACATGCGAAAGATATGAGACAGATATGGGACATATGAGACATGCATCAGTTAATTTCCCGTAGGGGTAGCGGGATCGATGCCATTTGCCCGGATTTTGCCGTCACGTTGTAACACGTGCGGCAAATCCGCCGTGCTGCCTTCCGGTCTCTTTTGGTAGTCTCCGGCCCGCTGTTTTTCAACAGATTACTCCTTCCCATTTCAGGAGCCCTTATTCCCGCAGGGAATAGTCAGGGGTCTTCTGTTCCGGGCTCTCTTTAGGTTTTTTTAATGTCACGGGCCCCGGAAAAATATACCCGAAAATATCGGTAAAAAAGTGAAGTTTTAGTACTTCCCGTACTTCTTCACCGCATCAATCAAAGCCTTCACATTCTCCGGCCGGGCATCTCCCGAGATCCCGCCATCGGCGCCCGGGTAGATCATCATGCCGCCTTCCTTGCAGTCAGTAAGCATCGACTTCATGTAGTCGTCCACCTTCTGCGGTGTGCCTCCGATCAATAGCGAGTTCGGCGGGCCTGCAACGAGAATCACGTGATCGCTCTAGCACGTCCCGGACCTTCCGCGGATCTGTCTTATCGAAAACCGCGACGATCTTTTTTCTTAATGTTCGAAAATGAAAATTTGCCGTGAGTCCCCGTGTGACCCGGGCGATCTTCTGATCGTCCGGGTCACATTGGTATAATTCCTGTTCTTGCAGCGTGAAACTCATGAGGCCCTTTTCCTTCGGGGAGACCGGTTATTTTTGGCCCTTTTGAGACCCATTTTCGTGGGAGAAAATGACCTGAAGTCAGGATGCCTGACCATCAGGCCCTTTTCTTTCGGCGTGAGAATTGAAGTTAGGCCCTTTTAAGGCCCTTTTGGTACAGGTGAGAAGAGGCACGGGTACCTCTTGGATATTCGATCCATTAACCGAGCACATAGTATACGCCCTTTCCATGAAGGCCTTTCTTGATCAACACGCCTTTCTCAACAAGTTCCGCAAGATCGCGAGTGGCTTCCCGTTTGAGAACGTGGGCAACATTCTGATATTCTGAATTTGTTATGCGACCGTTCTCTTTCACAAACAGGATCCCATTCTTTTGCCGTTCAGAAAGACCCAGTTCATCCATAACGATATCCGTCAACCAGTTTCTGTCGAAAGTGACAACAAACTGGGTGCCATGTTGTTCGAATCTGGGCTCAGGGAGACCTGCACTTCTGCAAAAAGAGATCATATCAAGCGTCCCCGTTCCGGCTTTCTCGATATAGTGCGTCAGATATAAAGGATGGGCAATAAGTGGATTGCGAGGAATAGACGGATGCACTTCCTTAAGATTTTCCGGAGTCAGATCCGAGGGCAGGGCACCGGGATTCCAGATTTCTACCCGATCCCTGAAAATCATGACCTGCACAGCGGCGTGGGATGTGTAATCCCGATGAACAAGGGCATTGACAAGTGCTTCGTGAATGGCAGGAGTCGGGATCTCGTAACCGGTATCACTTACCGGAGATTTGTCGCGGGCATGAACAGTACGGTCGAGGTTTGCCAGAACAAAATCCACAGCCTGATCAACCTGATCAAATATTGTTCCATGGAAGATCTGATAGGATGGAATCGGTTTCTCAACAATTACGCCACGAAAGTGGAGACATTTAATTTCAGCGGAGGGAATAAATTTTTGCGGTTTTTTTCCAAAAAGAAGTATTGCTGCATTGGTTGGGTATGCCCCTTCGAGAAGATTCAGGTGAGAAAGAACTGCATCGGCTGGGGTTCCTGATTTGAGCCGAAATTTCCGTTCTTTCGAGGCAATAGCGAGAAACCAGTTAATTTTATCTGGGGAGATATCTTTGAGTGTCGCATGGTTACAGACCGATTCATCAAATGGCTTGTGTCGTAAAAGCCCGGCCTCGCTGAGGTACTGGACAAGGGCGGCATAAACCTGTGTTTTCAAATCGGCGGGATCTGTGAATCGGCGTCTCACGACTTGTTCTGTAGCTCTTACAATGAGAGCTGACATTTTTGGGTGCCGTCCGGAATCTCCCTCCCCCTGAATGAAAATGAGTCGGTGTTTGTGCAATTCAGTTGCCCGATTAAATTCACGTTCGCTCGGGGAGATCCCCTCTTTATCTTCTGAACCATACTGACTTCCGAAAATTCCCAGAAAGATGGTGCAACGATCGACCAGGTCAATATACATTTCACCGGGTCGGCGATCGGAAGCGGGAATATCCTCAAAGATGAAAACACGGAAAAACTGCTTCAATAACGGATCATTGTGAATAAATTCGCGAATAGAACGGCGTTCTACGCCAAATTCCTTTTGAACAGCGCTGATAAAAATGGGGATATTTGTCATTGCAGATCCTTGGGTTGTTGTCCGATCACGTAACCAGAAACAATGTTCCGATAAATATCAAATATTTACGTGAGAGAATGTAAATATTCTTTTTATAATCCCGCATGACGGAATAAAAAAGAGGAAGAAGTCGGTCCGGGGAATCCCCCGGCCCTCAGTATTTCCCGTACTTCTTCACAGCCTCGATCAGCGCCTTCACATTCTCCGGCCTTGCCTCTCCCGAGATCCCGCCATCGGCGCCCGGGTAGATCATCATGCCGCCTTCCTTGCAGTCAGTAAGCATCGACTTCATGTAGTCGTCCACCTTCTGCGGTGTGCCTCCGATCAATAGCGAGTTCGGCGGGC
>JAQWDG010000160.1 GCA_028705545.1 Methanoregula sp.
ACATGAGCAGACCTTCAAGGATAAACAGGGACTTCTTTGTCCGGGAAAAACCCGACCGTTCCATTTTTTTGGTAAGGTCTTCGGTCGCAAGATCGATGGGGACATAGGTCACATGGCCGGGAAGCGTACCGAAGATTTCGGAGATCTTCTGCACCTTGAGACGCTGGGTATCCGGCTGGTCGAGCTCAAAGACCCTTGCCTGTTCTTTTACGCACCCCAGGCGGTACGCCCGCGTATCGTACCCGGCACCGGGGATCACCAGCTGTCGTATCCCCTCCTGTACCGAGCGCTCTGCATAATCGTTGAAATACCGGACCCGTGCCACGATGGAATTGCCAAGGCCCGGGAACAGTCTCTCGACCTCTTCTGCTTTTGCCTTCGCTTCGTCCGGGTGCCCGGCCGCAGCACGGAGCATTTCAGGACTGATGAACCTGACCGCGTAGGGATCGTAACAGATGCGTTCGTCCTCCGGGCGCCTCGATTCGCTGAACCGCCGCATGGCCATGATCCCGGCCATCGTGCTCGAACTTTTTACCTTCCCGCGGCCGCTGAATTCGCTTATGACATCGTCCATGATCTCATCGGTCCCGTACCTATCATTCACATCACCTGATTTCCGCATACCAACTGGAATATCTTTCTCCTAATCGATCAGCAGGAGCGCCATCAGTTCCGGGTGCCCCTGGACCGGGAATTTTATCGGCATTCCCGCTTTCTCTGCGGTCGCAACCATGTTGACGCCGACCGCGTGCTCGGGGATCCGGGCCTGGGTTGGGTGAAGACAGATCCCTCCCTTTACGTTGCAGGTCTCGCAGAGCCGGCACGAACCGTTGATGAACGCAAGGGCAAACGGGTTGCCCGCGTTAAAAGCAGTCCGCTCCAGTTCGAGCATCATTGGGGCAAACGAACCGGTGCCGTTGAAATGATCCTTCCAGAACTTTTCTGCCTGCGCTTTTTTGTCGGCCGGGGCCGCCGGGTCAAGCCAGTACTTGTAGATCGAGCAGATCACGTTCGGCTCCGCTTCTGCCGGCGAGATGAATTTCACGAGCAGGGCTGTGTGGTATTCCGCGAGGATCTTCCGGAACTCTCCCGGTGTCGGGACGTGCGGCGGGCAGGTGAGTTTCTTCCCGTACCCGATGCAGCCAGACCGGCACTTTAAGGTCACGCGGTCTTCAACGATAACGTCACTGGCAGCGATCACCTTTGCGTCCGCTGCGCCAAGGTCTTTTGCCGCATCCACAAGAAAGGAATACTTCCCGGCTTCTGTTTTGGGTATACTCATGTTCATCACCAGGGTTCAATACAGCGGGATAGCGCTGTGAAATACATAGTCTCCATCTTTCATTCACCGGTCAGGAATTTTCAATTGTGTACTCCCAGGTCACCTTTGCGGATGCAGCTGCCATGACCGCAACCGGACAGTGCAGGGTCATAACATCGTTGAGTACGACGGCTACACTAGCCTCATCCAGTTTTCCCGTTAAAAAAATCTTCAGGTGAATGGCGGTAAGGATTTGGGGCAGTGTCCCGCTACGCGTGCATTCCACGTGAACCGTGACGGACTCCGGAGCAGTACCCCGTGCCGCAAGGTCGATTTGTGTCTTGATAGCCACGCAGCCCCCGATGGCCGCGATGTAGTATTCCATAGGGTTGGGGATCTTCCCGCTCCCGCCGAGTGCAATGCTGGGTTCAAAGAAAATTTTGTTTCCCGTGTCCGTTGTTGCAACGAATTTCAGGCCGCCGACCGAAGAGACGATCACAGCCGGTTGTTTGATGATTTCAGGTGTTTTTTCTTGCATGCCGGTTCTCCCGTTTACTATTTTGTCTCACATTTTTAACAGGTTTTTATCAATCGCAAAGCAGTAACAGCCCCGGGTTCCCCACCAGGTGCACTCCGTGCAGGTGGTGTGATCCTTTGTGCACCGGCGGCCGACTGCCTCCATCGGACAGTCGTCTTTTTTGGCACAGCCCCAACAGCAGGTGCCGGTGGTCCTCCCGAATACAACATCGAAGTTGATGTGCGGTATCGTACCGCGCTGGTTTTTTTCATTCATGTACAGGTACTCCCCTCTTCAGATCTCCAGGATTCCCCAATCCAGGATAAAGTGCCGGCAGCCGTGCTCGTTCCAGAGCGTGCAGGCCCCGCAGGTGCCGCTCCTGCGCGTACACTTTTTCCCCTGCGCCTCCTCGGGACAGCTGTTCCTCTTTTTGCAGTTGCGGCAGCAGGTGTACGCAGAATTCCCGAACTGGTAGCCCGTGCCGCGGTACGTTGTTCCAAAGACCGGCTCGGTTCTGCTGCTGGTCATGCCTTTTTTATCTCCGGGATCGGCTTTGCATCGAGCCACGCAGCCGCATCCCTTCTCGACATGGCGATGTACCGCGAATAACTCCAGAGCCACCCGCACCCGGCAACGGCAAGCGTGACAAGACCGGGGCCGGCACCGATAAATGGGAACGAGAGGATTGCGGCAATGAGAAGCGACAGAAAGCCGCACTCCGCACCGAGCACAAGCATCCGGTCCTGCTTCCAGCCCGGGCCGCCTGACGTGGCGTTCCACGGGTGCGAGAGGGCGATTGCCCCAAGAATGAACGTAAGGACGACAAGACCGCCGCCCAAAAACGATCCGGCAACCGTGCTGCCGCCGGCTCCTGCCGTAAGATCGGTCCATGAATATCCGCCGGTGACCGCGGCCGAGAGGCCCTCAAGCATACATGCCCCGATTACGGAAAGTTCCGTCAGCGCGGAGAGCATCACCGGGATCTTCATCATCAGGACATAGTTTGCACAAAACGCGATGACAAGGCCGGTTGCCGCTGCGACAACGACTGCAATGAGTGGTGCGGCAAGCCCGAACCGGGATGCAAGGACCACCGGCAGGAGTCCTGCGGCAACCGCGATGATACCGGCCGAGGGGTGGCCGGTCGCAAGGCCGTAGCTCTGCAGGGTTTTTACCGTATCGCACCCCCAGACCACGGCCGCAACAAAGGCGAGCCCGCCAAAGACGGCGAAGTATTTCGAGCCGGTGACCGCATTGAGGTCTGCGAGAAAGAGGCAGAAGAGCGAACACGCAAGGCCGGCCGCGAGGATCTTCGTGTGCGGGATCCCGGTTTCGAGCTGGGACAGATCGGTTTTGACCGTCATACCGCACCGTCCGTGCGGGCCAGTGCCCACGCGGCAAGGACCGGGTCGATCGCCCGGATTGCGTACGGGACGAGGACAAGCCACATGTCATCGGCCGGCAGGGTGTCCCGGTGCACGGAGTTCGTCTTTTTCAGTCCCGGGGTTCCTGAAGGGAAAGGTGTCCTGTTCATGGGTTATCACATACCTTTTCGTAAAATAACATACCGATTAGAATGTATAAATACCAAACGGTTTGTTTTTTATCCGGATGCTATGGTTTTTAGCGATCCGGGGGCAACGTCAATACGAGGAGCCATGCCAAAAGTCGTCCCCGAATACAAGGAGGATGCAAAACGCCGGATCGTTGCGGCCGCCATCGATGTTATGGCCGAGCGCGGCTGCGAGCGGATGACGTTTGACGATGTGGCAAAAAAACTCGGCGTGACAAAAGGCGCAGTCTACTGGTATTTCCCGACCAAAGAGGCGCTCATCGGGGCGGTGCTGCTCTCCATCCGGGCCGAGATCCGGCAGGTGAACTTCGAGGCGTTCTACGACCGGCCAGCTGAGGAGACCATCTCCCAGATTTTTGACCGGTTCGCGATTGCCGATCCGAAAAAACGGGCGGTCTTTTACGAGATGTTTGCGCTCGCGAACAGGAACACCGAGGTCCGGCACGCGACACGGGAATATTATGACGGCCTTGTTGCAACGTTTGAGGAGGAGATTATCCGGGAAAAGAAGCGACGGTTTATCCAGACCCAGGCCGACCCCCACCACCTCGCCCAGCTGCTTGCCGCCCTTTACTCGGGGCTCCAGAACTACGATATGGTCTGGATGAACCAGGACGAGATCCAGAAACTCTGGAAAGAAGGCGTCCGGATCCTGTTAAAATCCACGTATGCCGGGACGTACGGGGAAGAGAAGCCCTGATTTACCCGGTATTGTCCGGCCCAACCATTAATATCGGATTGTCGCGCACGTGCTTTTACGAACGATCCATCATGCAGGTAGTCTGTTCTTTCTGCGGCCGGGTGGTAAAGGCCGGCCGGTCTCCCGACGATCCGGTCAGCCACGGTGTCTGCACGGAATGCCACGACCGGATCCTCGCGGATTTCGGCTTTGACACAAAAAAGTTTCTCGACCATCTCGACTCGCCGGTCCTTCTTGTCGATGGCGAGACCCGGGTCCTTGCGGCAAACACGCCGGCGCTCGTGCTCATGGAAAAGAAGAACATGATGATACGGGGGACCCTCTGCGGGGACGCCCTTGCCTGCATCAATGCCAGAAAGCCCAAAGGTTGCGGGAAGACCGATGTCTGCCCGGACTGCGGGTTCCGGGAATCGGTGCGGGAAACCTATACAACCGGTCAGCCGGTGAACCGCCGGGCAGCAGTCCTCATCCGGCAGGA
>JAQWDG010000161.1 GCA_028705545.1 Methanoregula sp.
GGAGTTCGTTCTCCGCTTTTCGCCTCCGCACGACCTGATGGATCAGGTGGGAAAGTTCCTTGAACTGCGCTTTTGGCTCCCCGCCTTTCTGCACGTACGAGTCTGCACCGCTGTTGATCGCCTCGATGACGACTTCCTCCCTCCCCCTCCCGGTAAACAGGATGAACGGGATATCGGGATACTGTGAACGCACGGTGCGCAAAAACCTGATGCCATCGGTATCGGGCATCTGGTAATCGGAGACGATTGCATCGTATTTGCCGGCTGCAAGGAGTTTTAACGCGTCTTTTGCCGAGGATGCCGGGGTAACGGTGATATCTCCTTCCCGCTCCAGGAATGTCCGGCACAAATCCAGAAGGACCGGCTCGTCATCGACATAGAGCAGGGAGATCATTAACGATGTTTCTCACCTGCTCCCATTTAATATTTTATCTTTTTGTATGGGAAATAACCGTATTTTTCCAATCCAAAGCCAATTTGACGAATTTATAATTGGTAATAATATATACTGTCACGTCGTGCGATTGTCCGGGCCCGGAAGTTCCTAGGATCCCCTGAGGGCCGCTCTGTCTGTGGAAACAGGAAGTGCAGGGTTACAGGTCTTCGCGGTCAAGGCGGTACACGTACCAGTCCAGTTTTTTTGCCCCGCTTTTTGTATAGAACCGTATCGCAGGTTCGTTCCAGTCAAGGACCATCCATTCCATCCGCCCGCATTCCCGGTCCCGTGCGATCCCGCGGCAGAAGGAGAGCATGTAACGTCCGATACCCTGTCCCCGGAATTTTTCGGGCACAAAGATGTCCTCAAGGTAAAGTGTGGGTCTGGCAAGGAACGTAGAATAGGTAAAATAGAAGGTCACGTAGCCTGCCGCGTACTCTCCGCATTTTGCAATATATGCCTCGTACCGGGGATTTTTTCCCAATGCATCGGCCCTGAGCCGTTCTTCCGCTGCGGCATCGGGCGGTACCAGGTGCTCGAACTCCGCCAGGTTCCGTATAAGGGATATAAATTCAGTAAAATTTCCGGCACATACCTTTTCCATGACTGGCGCATTCATCCGGATCACTTCCTAATCCATGGGAGACGATCGGTTAAATGGCCATGTATCCGTGTCTTATTCACGGATCTGCCGGTATACCGGGTGAGATCCCGTCCCAGAACCGGGCTAGGATCTTCCAGACCGTTTCGCGGAGAGCGAGGATACGTTCGTGCTCCGCATCTGCATTATCTTCATGGGAAGTACGTTCGTAGAGCGCCCGGTTGACTTCGATCTGGACCCAGGGGATGCCTTTTCTCCAGTAGTGTGCGTTTGCAACAAACCCTCCCGAAAACGGTGTGTTGAGGGCGACATCTCCCTGACCGGGAAATTCTTTTTTAAATTCCCCGGCAAGGCGGCAGATCCACTCGGGCGGGCAGGTGGTAATGCTCCCCGGCCGCGCATTTCCCTCTGCGTCCCCGTAGTTCCCCAGGCAGATCAGGGGGCGCTTCTTCCCGGCATCGCTCTGCTCCTGTGAGCCCTGCGGCAGCATGGAGTGGCAGTCAAACGCAATACGGACGGGACAGGTATCGATAAGTTCGTCAATGCGCTGGTGGTACGGGAAATACCACTGGATCATCCACCGGTGGATGAGGGGGAGATCGGGGGTCTGGCCTGGAAGATAGACCGACCGGCCGTCAATGGTCCGTAATTTGATAATTCCGTCTGGATCCCTGAGCGGGAGCGGCAGGGGCGGGCGGTTGAGATCGACGACCATCCGTGACACCGGGGTATCGATTATTGCCTCCACGGACTGCCCGAAATCAAAAAGCGTCCGTGTTGCCGGGTCGCTGTACCATAACAGTTCACGGTCCGTAAGCGCCATCCTGCGGCGCACCACTTCAGGCACCTCGATACCTCCGTGGGGAATCGAGATAAGGAACGGGTGTTTCATGATTGTTTCCGGTTATTCTCGCAGGGGATCATGGAACGGGTGATTTTGTTAAGGTTTGTATGTTGCAGGCAGCCCGGAAACCTTACCGGTGGGCATCCGTAACAGGACTATCCGTGTGATGGTGCCAGGGCCACTTTTATATGGTGGCTCATATACATGTTGGACTCCCGGAAACAGTGTCCCGATCTCAGCTGCAGGATTCAGAATTTCAAAAAAAGGCAGTTTTTAGTAAACCCCTTTAAAAGCAGGTATAAAAAAACGGGACAAATAGGGCAAAAATTCCAGTGGAAACAGGGGGGTATAAAAAGGGGGTGAAGCAGCCCCAATAGAAAATAATCCAAAACAAAATATATCCAGATTTAAATGTAATTTTGGACCGGGGCTGTCAATACCCTGCGATCCCCCACCCCTTCGTTATTCAGCCTGCGTTTTCTGGTTTTATAGGGTCAATTGGATACGTGTTCTTTTGCTGCCTGCGAATATGGTATCCCATCAGGATACAATTTTCAAGCGAAAAGAAAAAACCCGGATTTTTTTTGGTTGGAAAAAAAAAGCAGGCGACCCCCCTACTCCGGTTTTTTGGTAAAATCCAGAAAGTACCTGAAACTTCACGACGGAACTAAAAAAGTTGGGTTAGTTGTACATCCAACAGTTGGATAATTATCCAACAGTTGGTTCGTTAACTAACAACCTTTTTTCTGGTCCAAATCATTTTTGCCGGATTTTTTCCGATATGAAAACGGTACGCCCCGCTTTTTTTTATAACCGGTGGCAAAGTGTGAGGATACTGGCAGCGTTTTTAAAAAGGATAAAAAAGGAAATTTCGGGAGGCTGGTCCCCGGCATGAACCTTAAAGGAACACCCGGGGAAAACCCCCTTGCCGTAATCGGATGGATACCGCCCCGTCACTGCACGATGACCGTCATGTCAAACGCGGTCTCGTTCCCGGTGACGGTTTCCCAGGAGCGCCGGTACACTGCATGGATTGTCTGCGTACCGGTCTCCGATGCAACCATGTCCCAGGAATGGGTTCCCCCGGCGCCCATCAGTTTTCCCGATGGGTCGGAACTGACATAGGTGTCGTTTATCAGGGAAAGCCCCGGGCTCAGGGTCAGGTTCCACTGGTATCCCGTGGTGGGATTCTCTTGTAACGCTACGGTGATATCCGTGCTCTTGTTCACGTAGACTGTTGCCCCGTTCTGGGTTTCATTTGCAACAATATGGTCCTCCTTAACCGGAGTACCCGCCAGGCCCGGCGAAGGGGTCTGCACATCCGGGGAGCCGGATCCAAGGCAGCCAGCGACAATGAGTACGGCCATGCACAGGACGATCCCCGTGCCGATAAAGGTAAACTGCATCGATTATTACCTCCTTTTACCGGGTAAAGGATACAGCCCGGAATTATTTATGGGTTTATTTGACCGCAAAAATTTCCGTAGTTATCCTCAGGGACAAAGGGACGAAAATGACCTTAAAAGAATTCGACAAAGATATAGTGCTGATACCATACATACCATAAAAACGGGAGCAGCCAGATGAGCAACGAATTACTCTACGACCAGCAGCCACTGGGCCCGGTCACCTTCGCGGAAAACCCCGAGCCGCGGTGTCCCTGTCTCCTGCTGCTGGATACATCCGGTTCCATGGCAGGAAAACCCATAGCAGAGCTCAACGCAGGCCTGCGGGCGTTCTATGAAGAACTCCAGGGGGATTCGCTCGCGGTAAAACGGGTTGAAGTGGCCCTGCTCTCATTTGGCCCGGTGCGGGTGATCTCCGAATTCAATACCGCCGATTTTTTCCTCGACCCGACGCTTGAAGCCGAAGGGGACACGCCCCTTGGGGAAGCGATCCTCACCGGCATCGATCTTATCCGGAAGCGTAAAGAAGAGTACCGCGCAAACGGCATCTCCTTTTACCGGCCCTGGATCTTTTTGATCACCGACGGATCGCCCACCGATGAATGGCAGCGGGCGGCAGCGATGGTCAGGGAAGGCGAGAGTTCGAAGTCCTTTGCCTTCTTTGCCGTCGGCGTCCAGAATGCTGACATGTCTGTCCTCGGCCAGATCTCGGTCCGGCAGCCGCTCCGGCTCCAGGGGCTCAAGTTCCGCGAGTTCTTCCAGTGGCTCTCGAACTCGATGAAATCCGCTTCACGGAGTAACCCGGGCGACCGGATCCTGCTTTCTCCACCTTCAGGGTGGAGCGAGATATGACCTGGAAACACCTCTCGCTCTCGGTTACCGGCAAATCCCATTCTGCCCGGAACGAGCCGGGCCAGGACTACTGCCGGGCGGGCGCCCTCCGGTTTTCCGACCGGGATTATTTTGTCGGCCTTGCCGCCGATGGGGCAGGAAGCACAGTCCTTGGGGGAGTAGGGGCGGAGATCGCCTGCGAGACCCTGTATGCCCGCATCCTCGATGCCATACGCGGGGGAGAAGCACTCCCCGCTGATCCGGATACCGGTGCCGTAAAGGCATGGATCTCCGAATGCCGGGATGCCGTTGCCGCCCGGGCCGCGGCCGACGGCCAGCCCCTCCGCGAGTATGCCTGTACCCTCATCGGGGTGGTGGCGACCGAAGGGTACCTGCTCTGTTTCCAG
>JAQWDG010000162.1:0-2647 GCA_028705545.1 Methanoregula sp.
ATACGATCATTCCCCCGATCTGCTACGAAAAACAGGAAGACCTGAGTACGACCGTTTCAGGTTTCCCCGACCCGTATGGCACGGCTGCGGGAGCGGGCTGGCGCCGCAGGGGCCGGCGGGTGTGCCGCGAGCGGGGGCAGTGCTGCATCATATAAGCCGGCCAGCAATTTTTCGCCAAGTCTTGTTGTGGTATAGTAGGTCTTGTTCGTATCACCGGTATCCGCAAGCTGCTTTACCTTCTTTGCGACAAGACCTCCCTCAACAAGGGATTTGAGTGCTTTGTCAATGGTATTGGGATTCGCCCTGAACTGCTTTTTTAACTGGTTGAAGTATTTATCCCCGTCAACAGCAAGAGCGATATAAATCGCCCATTTCTGCGGGGTGTCAAGTTCCATGACCGCTTCGCGGATCTCAACCGGAACCTGATCGAGATAGTGCTGCACAGCAAGTTCATCCATGAGTTACGACCACATAACTAGTTACATATTAGTAACTCATAAGCCTTTTGCCAACACTTTCACGCCGCACAACGAGAATTATCATAATACCAAGTATAAACCATAACTCAATGTCCCTTTCTGAAGAATCCGTCTCGTACTATTCAGAGAGGAAAACGCAGTTCGATCGTCTCAAAAAGGAGACATCTGTCGGTATTTTCGGATCATTTTATGGATCGAGAAAACGGGATTTGCTGTCCCTCAAAAAATTTCTTTTACTCGCCGGTTACAATGCCCGGATCTCTGAAGATCTCGATACACGGACTGGAACGGTTCGGGGGAAACCGGACCCGGTGCGGGACCGGATAGTAAGTGATGAACTGATAACAAAAAGCGATATCCATCTTTTCATCCTCGTTCGTGCAAAAGAGGGTGAGCCGGATAATCTCATCCAGTCGGTTTCCATGGAAATTGAACATCTGCATACCCTGGGTGAATGCGGGCAGAAATCTGAAAAATACGTGGCAGTGTATGCAGAGACCGGCCTTCTTGGGACAATGGGTGGCGTATGTGAAGGGCTGCTCGCGATAAAAGAAGATGACTGGGTTGTCGGGGAATTCGAGGACATACAGGATATATTCAGACCCGCCAGACAATTTTGCCTGAACTGCATTCAGGACATATACCAATATTAGACCTCGCTCTGCCCGTTTTTCCCGTCGGCCCCACCCTTCACCAGCACCAAAATTTCCCTGTTCCCTCCCTCCTTTTCGCGCCTCTTATTCATCTAATCTACGGGGTATACCTATCCGGGCCCATATTTCCCGCCAATTCCCCCAATAACTCCCAAATTTTTCGAATCTACCGGAGAGCATATAACCAATTATATCATTTTAAAATTAAGCGAAATGACCCGCGATTTCTGCACACGGACGGCGGAGAAATTTGGCAGGCTCGGCTGCGAAAAGAAGCTTGCCCGCCGCCTCGCGCAGTTCTGCTACATCGAGATGACACTCGTATGCGGCATGTTCGGGTTCTTCGACATCTTCGGCAGCGGCATTCCACCGATCAGGAGCAACCCTGCCGTGACCGCCGGGTCCGGGGTACAGTCTGCGGGTGCCCGGGCCGGGATGTCAGCGCCTGCTGTTTTTGTAATACAACGGTAACCGCCGGTCCGGGCGCTGATATCAGGAAAATTTGCGAATGGTGTGACGGTGCATGAGCCTGCCGTCCGCTTCGCAAACAAGCAGAAGATCACGTTCACGAGATGCATCTTTCCCCGGATCCGGCGTTAAACGGGTTTTTTCGTGCGGTACCGGGACAGAAGGGTTCTGATACCGGAAAAATGGCTGGAGGTTTCGAGCAACAATCAAGGGAAAGGTGAAAAATTAATGGAAGTATCAGTAGTGAACTGCGGGGATGTGGCCGTTGTGGACGAGATATCGTCCGGCAGGGCCGGTACCGGATATGAATACCTGGGGGCGAGCGGCCCCGGTGTGTTCTTTACCCGGGAACCGCGCCGGAGGACCGGGCCGGCGGCCCGGCAAACGAGCGCACCGGGCACAACCGAAGACCCGGCTCTGTGGTACGGCGACCCGGCATTTCCATTGACCAGCGGACTGGAACCCATCAGCGTGCGGCTGGACAAAAAGATCGACCGGCAGGGCCGGAGGCTTCTCTGGATCGAAGAACAGGGGCGGCCCTGATGCCCCGGAGACCGGCAGAAGTCTTAGCCGACGTGCCGCTCTTCTTAATCCCGCACGTGATCCTCCAGCGGATCCGGCAGTTCGGGGAAGATCTGGAGAGGGTGGCGGTGACCCGGACACACCGGCATTTTTACACGGTCAGCATCCGGACCCGGCCGATAAACCGTGAATTCCAGTCCGAACGGGCACGCGGGGGCGGGAGGCTGTGAGCCGGGGTCGGCACCCGGACCAGGGCCGGAAGCTCGCGGAGCCGGTAGCGAAACGTCGGGGCGTTGTCCACATGATCGAGCCGGGACAGAATACCCTGCTCGATCTGGTGATTGCTGGCCCGGGAATTTTTTATGCGGTCACGATCCGGAGGATACAACGGCTCCGCGCCTCCCTTTCGGATCTTGAAGCCGGATTCGGCGATCTGATCGGCGAGGTACGGCAGCTGCCCTGCGGCGATCCGGTCTCGCGGGAGATCTGGTGGTACAACCGGGCCGGGCACCTGCGTTTCTTCCG
>JAQWDG010000162.1:2747-4509 GCA_028705545.1 Methanoregula sp.
AAACCTGAATTTTACCGTCGGAGGAAAATGCAGCTAATAGCACTCTTTATTTGGCCGTAATTTTGGGGGGTGGTGCTTCCGTAGGTGGGGTCCGGCAGAATGGGGGTATGAGGTTCCTGAGGGTATCCGGGAGATTTCACGTCGGAGAAGACCGCCTTGCGGCGATATCGATTGGGTCATGGGGGGATACGGTATTCCAGGGCCTGTACGGGCCCCGATTATCCCCCATATTGCCAAAACACGCACTCAACAGTTCAAAACACGCAGGAATTCACGGTAAAACGGGATTTTCACGTCGGAGGAAAACGCAGCTAATAGCACTCTTCTGTTGGCTGCAATTTTGGGGGATCGTGCTCCCGTAGGTGGGGTCCGGCAGAATGAAGATCTGGGGCTCCGGTAGGATATCCGATGATTTCACAGAGGAATGGCAGATATTCACCCATGGCCTCTCCTTTCAACCGTTAGATCCCCTAACCGGTTAAATAACGTTGTTCATAATTATGAACATATGTTCAAAAATTTTTAACATCCTTGAAACGCCTTCCTACGGGATCCTCACAGTTCTCGGCAGGAATTGCCGCACCTCGTACTATGTTCGCGAGATTACGTAAGTCCTAAGGTATTTACGATGCAGAATCTGCCGGAACGGTCGTTGCATCGGCACGAACGGTCTATGAAGCGATCCAAAAGAAGGGATGAAACCGGTCCGGACACCGGATACTGGCTGACACCGGTTTAAACGACTCCCTAAGGAACATTTTTGTTCCTTCAAAAAAATCCCTTAACAAGCCCGGATAATCCATTCGGCCCATAAAATTCCCCGTTTTTCCCGAAAAATAATTTCATAATCAAAGCACTTCCCCTCTTAACACCTATAATAGTATGTCAAAGGGGCCCCCGAGACAGGAATGAAAAACGAACAAAGAAGGGAGCGGGACATCCCCCGGCTCCCGCCGGAAATACCGGTACACGGTCTGCCTCAGGTGCGGCCGGCGTGTCAGCCAAAAATGCCCGGGACAAAAAACAGTCCGGAGGATTGTTTGCACCCGGGCAAAACGGCGGCACAATTGCCGGCCGAACCGGGCGGACTTCGTTGCCGGGTATTTCCGAACACCATCACACGAAAAAGGAGTGATACAAGTATGGGAGATTTCATCCAGAACACCGCAGTAAAGTCCGCAACACGAACGCTTGCACAGCCAATCGAGGACGTCGCGACATTCACATCGATTGTCAATGCTATCCTCAGCAACAATCCGTTTGCCTACGTCTCGTACATCAGCGGAGGAGTGACCCACGCGCCGGTCGAGAAGACAAAGGAAGCGTACGTGGTAAAGATCAACTTCCAGGACAACGAGGCAAAAGTCGTTGGCAGCAACTCTGAAAAGTTCAATACCGTTGCCGGGTTCAACGCCGGCGCATCGGCGCTCCTCGCCGACACCACGCTTGCCACGGCCCACGGCGGCATCCCTGCCCATGACTCCGACACCGAGACCTACTCGGCGACTCTCAAGTGCCACGACCCAAACGGCGAGATCTACCAGATCACGCTCTCACGCGACAAGGTAAACCTCACCTCGTACGAGGACGACGCGATCCGGACCAAGGTAGAGACCTGGGCCGACACGGTTCCCGAGCTCGCATAAAATGCAGGAGATCCATTATGGAAACCGAAGTTGCCATCACTCTCGCCTTTCTCGGTGCAGGGCTCCTGGCATATGTCATCATCCCCGGCCTCATGGTAATCTGGGACCGGGTCCTC
>JAQWDG010000163.1:0-3062 GCA_028705545.1 Methanoregula sp.
AAAAAAAAGTTCAGAATTTTATCCGGGGCACCTGCGATTCCCGCATGTTCTCCATCATCGTCCAGAACCATGCTTCGCCGTGGGCGATCCGGAAGATCGTGACCTTCGAGCCGGCCGGGGCAGTCTCCGCGATCCCCTTGAGCCAGGGCCGGTCCCGGAACAATCGCTCTTCGAGTGCGGGATCGGACAGGAACTCGACCTTCCCGGCAACCCGCATCATCGTCCCGGCCGCTTCGCCGGGTTTATAGAAACAGAGCTCGACGTTCGGGTTTTTCTGCAGCTGGCAGCAGACGTTCTTTGCCGTCCCCGTGTGGTAGTAAAAGCCGCTCGCGTCCGCAAACCACATGGCAAATGCCCGGACCCGGGGCTGGTCGCCATCGACCGTTGCGAGGTACGTGACCGGGTTCTCGTTTGCAAACCTGATGCATGCATCGAAAGTTTCCATCGTTTTCCCCCCGGTTTAGCATGGGAATTTCAGGATAAAAAAAGCTGCCGTGCTTTTCCCGTTCAGGGAAAATATTTCCGGGTGAGGGCTGCCGCCTCCGCGAGCCAGCCGGCCCTTTCTGCTGCCGTACTTGTCACGACAACGGCAAACATGCGCCGGTGAACAACCGGTACCCCGCAGAAAGAGAAGATGCAGTCCTTCCAGAGCCGTTCGAGCGGATCGCCGAATGCCGCCCGCTCCCGTTCAGCCGGCGTATTGGCCGTGTTGAACACGAGTACTGCCTTTGCTGCAAGGAGTCCTTCCGGGATTCCTTCGCCATTGTCGCCTTCGCGGAAGCGGTATGCAATCCCGGGCCGGATGACCCGGTCGATCCAGCCTTTGAGGATCGCGGGCGGCTGGCCCCACCAGTCCGGGTGGACGATGACAATACCGTCCGCCGTTGCGATCTCGCTGCAATGCCGGGCGACAACCGGGTCCGGCGGTGCATCCCGCGGGATCTCGGCGTACGGGAGGACCGGATCGAAACGCTCTGCATAGAGGTCGTGGAAAGCGACCGTGTGGCCGTTCTCCGCGAGTGTCTGTACAACGGTTGCGGCAATCGCGTGGTTGAAGCTTCCCGGCCCGGGGTGGGCGAGGATGACGGAAACTCTCATTCAGGTACCCGCCCGGTTCCCTTGAAAAACGTGTAGCAGAATACGCCGTCCGGTTCACAGGTCCGGTACAGATCCCGGACCCCCTGCTCCCATTCGGTCGGTGTCATCATGCTCTTTTTGATCGCCTCCTCACGGACACCCCCGACCATCGCGGTAAACGTCTGTTTCGTGAACCCCTCAACGAGATCCGGCCGCGAGGCATCGACGTACACCATCCGGGGCGAGACCTGCACACCGGAAAACCCGGCAGAGACGAGCAGCGGGTAGAGTTCCCGGCCGATGAGGGCATTTCCCCTGGCCTCTTTCTGGAGATCGACAAGGCAGCGGATCGCCCGGCGGGCCGCTTCGCTGTCCGGGTGGAAGTATGCTGAGCCGTGATCGCCCTCGATCACGGTGATCGTCCCGCCGGGTTTTACGAGCGTTTTGAGCACAGTGATCGCCCTGCCCGGGTCCGGGAGGTGTTCGAGCACGAAGCAGACAAAGGCATGGTCGAAGCTCGCCGGTGTAAACGGGAGGTTGAACAGGTCGGCGGCCTGGAACGTCACGTTTCCGATCCCTTCGGCCCTCGCCCGCTCTTCTGCCCGCCGTACGGATTCCGGCGAGATGTCGATCGAGGTGATCTCTGCTGTCGGGCTGTTCTTTGCAAGGATAACGGTCTGTGCACCGGTCCCGCAGCCCGCTTCGAGCACCCGGCTCTGTGCCGGGTACCGCGTATCGTGGTGGAGAAGTTCGGTCAGCGTCCGCGCCTGGTCGCCCAGCCGTTCGGCCTCCCGCTCGGAATACCCGTGGACGTATGCGTTTTCGTTCAATGGAAATCTCCCGATCTACCGGTACGCCGTCCCGGTTCTAAAAGTACGGGCACGTTACCGGATCGGTACGGGCTTTTGCGCTACGGGGATCACGACGCGTTTGTAATACGGAGGATAGAAGAGCCGGCCCGACTCCCTCACCGGGTCTGAAAGGATGAGGGTGTCGCCCTCTTTTTTTGCGGTCACAATGTAGGAATTGTACAGGAGCCCTCTGACTTCTGGAAGGGAAACGTACGGGGCAACGTGCGCCGGATCGGTCCAGGTGTACTTCGGGTAGCAGGCCGGATCGCCAAATCCTTTGCCGAGCAGGAATTCGATGACGGTCCATTCGTCGCCGTCATCGTAGAATGCAACCCACCGCCGCGGGTCCGGCTGCGGGAGTACCCGGTACGCCCCTTTGAGCGCCGGCCGCGAAGCAGCAAACGCAATAGACCGGACAAAAAGGAACGCAAAAAAGATCGCTGCGTACACGGCCATCCCTTCCGCGAGCGTGACAACCCCAAGCGCAATCCAGATCAAAAAGAAGAGGCTTGCGGCCATCAAAAGCAGGCTCGGGCCCGGGAGGACAAAGAGTGCGTATTTTTTGTCCGAGATCGGGGCAAAGAGCGGGATGCCCGGGCTTGCCGGGAGGTCCATGGCAATGTGCAGCAAACCGCCGGCAAATACAGCAGCGCAGGCCGCGGGCGTGATCGCTGCCGGGTTCACAAAACCGGCAAGAGCCGCAAGCCAAATCCCGGCACATGCCGAGGCCGACATGATACAGACGCCGGCAATGCCGTGGGCAATCCCGCCGTGCACGAAGAGGTAGGCCTCCGGGGAATTCTTCGAGAAAAGGCCAAAGAGCACGTCCGCATCGATGATCACGGCCCCGATAACAATAAACGGGATGTACTGCGGGAAGCCGAGCATGTACGCAAGGATTGCGGCGGCGAGTGCATGGGTAAGCGAGTCCACGTTTGATCGGTTGGGGCAGGAAACGAGAAAAGGCTGCCCGTCCGGGCACTCCCGAAAAAAAACCGGACCGTAATCCTTTATTTCATAGCTCTCCGACGCTTCCTGTATGGAAGCATTCCTGGTTTTTTTTCTTACGCTCCTCTTCCTGTTCATCCTCGGCTATACGCGGAAACTGCCCCTCTTTGTCACGCTCCTTTTGGG
>JAQWDG010000163.1:3162-4452 GCA_028705545.1 Methanoregula sp.
CCGGTCCTGCCGGATATCATGATCCCGTTCATCATCGCGGTGATCCTTGCGACCGCACAGGGTTCGCGGATCGTGACTGCGGTTGTCTCGGCGCAGGTGCTGGGGGCTACGGCACTTGTGCAGGAGATTAACCCGCTGCCCATGATCCTGATGGTCGTTGCCGGTACCTGCCTCTTCTGCCACGTCACCGATCCCTTCTTCCACCTTGTCAAAAAGACGACCGGGGACGATACCCGGACCGTTCTCCGGAATTACACGGTCCCGCTTGCCTGCATCGGCCTTGCCCTCTACATCGTTGCGCTCTTTCTCGTGGCCACGGTCTTCCCGTACCATGAGGATGCCGCCCTTTCCCTCATGGGCGTGTGAGCCGGGCCGGCGTGTATCTTTTTTTATCGGTCCGGTGAACACTGAACCCGTTGTTTGAGGATGCATGCGGTTCATTGATCTAACCTGGCGGTTATATCACCGGAAACTACTCAAAAGCCGGGTGATAAATGATAGCGATATCAGGGAGGAAGTATCCGGCTATGAAGCATCAGTTATCGGTTCCATCATTTGTGCCCGGGAGGACCGGCTCCTTTGCACTTGCGGTCCTCTGCATTACGGTCGTGCTCTCCGCGGGATGCACGGGAACCCAGGAGACGCAGGTCGCACCCGTAAAGACCCTCACGCCGCTTACCTCTTCGTATGGCACGGCGGCCGCAGTCTCGGGGCTCTCGTACGACCCGGTGGTCGGCGTCTGGCGGAGCCCGGGGGCGATCTACAAGTTCGAGATCACGTTCGATGTGAACGGGAAGACGCAGGAAAACTATGCGAGTGTTCCCAATGTCTTTTACAACGGGACGTGGACCGCGCTCGGCAACGATATGTACCTCGTGACCCGGGATTCGGGTGAGAAGAACGTCTGGGTCCATGACCTGTCCGCAAATACGCTCTATAAAAAAGAGACCCCCGCTATCGTGTACACGCTCTACCAGGGCGTCGGCAGGGCATCTGCGGCTCCGGGCGGCAGCACGGTAGTAACCGGCGAGGCCCTTCTCTCGGGGACCGGGGACAGCATCGTACCGTTTACCGCGACCGGGTCCGGGCTCTGGGTCTTTACCTTAAACTACACGGGCGAGAAGAATTTCATTGTCTGGCTCACGGACGAAAACGGCAAACGGGTCGCCCTTCTTGCAAACGAGATCGGCACCTATTCCGGCATGAAGCCGCAGAAACTGGACGCGGGAAAATATTACCTTGACGTGAAGGCGAGCGGCCCGTGGACGATCAAGGCTGCGATCTCGTAAC
>JAQWDG010000164.1 GCA_028705545.1 Methanoregula sp.
ACGATCCTGCCGTCTTTCACGCCGCCCTTGTGGAGAGCGATTAAAGACTGAGCGGAGAGGTGGCCCTTGACTTCGGTACCACAGAGGAGCACGAACCTGATGTTGGGGTTGGCGATGTAGTTGGCGATGACCTTTTCGAGACCGAGGTTCTCGGTCTTACAGGAACCGCACATAGCGGCGCCTGCATCGCAGATACCCTGTTCGTCGAGGTGAGAGCCCATGGTGATAACAGCGACGCAGCTGTTTGCGTCTCCCGTGTGGAAGTCACCCTTAACGAGTGGCCATCCGCTTGCCGGTGATTTCTTGTCCGCCATTTTAGCTCACCTTGATCAGCTGGAATGCAATGACTCCTGCAATGAGTAGTCCGATTGCAAGCCCGTACCAGAACGCATTGATGCTGCCGCCGACTGCGAGCGTCTTTTCACGCCCGGGGAAGGATGCAACGTAGTTCCCTTCTCCGGAGAGCATGTTGACGAGATCGTCAGTGGATGCTTCGAGTACGGCTACCTTGTCAAGCACCGGGGAGAGCGATTCTCCTGCGGTCGTGATCGTGCCGACCATCGGGTCGGAAACAAGGCCGAATTCCGGAAGAACAATGACGTATGCCATGATTAGTGTCCCTCCACGTCAGGAATCGGTTTTGCGTCGAGCCATGCATATGCGTCGCGCTTCGAGAGCTCTATGTACTGACAGTAGGTGTATACCCAGCCAATCAGTGCAATGAGGAGCGAGATGATAGCAGCGCCGGCGCTGATGAGCGCAAACGACATGACAGCTGCAACGATCATGGACAGGAAGCCGCACTCAGCGGTGAGCATGAGCATCCGGTCCTGTTTCCAGCCGGGGCCGAGGCACGCGTTGAACGGGTGCTGGACGGCGATCGAGCCGAGCAGGAATGCGACTGCCACAAGGCCGCCTCCGATGAAGGAGACCTGGTAGCTGGGCATGGAGATCATGCCAAAGAGCGTGACCGAGCCGGTGGTAAGTCCCGTGAACGTGAAGCTGCCGGTGATGAGCACTGCAAAGCCCATAAGGGTGAGTGCCCCGACGACTGCGAGTTCAGTGAGCGACTGGATCATTACCGGGATCTTCATGTTGAGGACCTCGTTTGCGAGGTACCCGAGGATGAGACCGATCACGGCTGCAAGGATGAGCGCGACGATGGGTGCTGCATTGCCGAACTTGGTTGCAAGGAGCATTGCAATGACACCGGAACCGAATGCGATCATACCCGCTGACGGGACACCGGTACCGATACCGTAGCTGCACAGCACCTTGATGGTGTGGCTGCCCCAGATGAGGGCTGCAACGACGGCAAGGCCGCCGAAGAACGAGAAGTACGCGGTGTTGGTGTACACATTGAGATAAGAGAGGTACAGGCACACGATCGTGGCGATAAGGCCGGCGATCATAATCTTCTGGTGCGGGATGCCTCCTTCGATTACTTCAACTTTTACGGTCATTTCAACACCTCAGATCAGGACGATAAGGATCGCCACAAGACCGCAGAGCGCCGATGCAACCGCCGATGCGACGACCGACCGGGGCCACCTCTTGAACTTGGGGTCGTGCGGACCCTCGATGGTTCCCGTAATGTTGTACGCCGTAAGCACTGCGTTCACGAGGAACAGACCGATAGCGAACATGCCTGCTGTGGCAACGGCGATCGGAAGTATCTGTGCCGCGGATGCGTTCATGACGGTGGGGAGCGTTGCCTTGTAGAGGTCGAGGAGCTCGATGTAGATGAGTGTACCGCCGGCACCACCAAGGATACCTCCGATAACACCGCCGACAAACGAGACGAACGGCAGGCCGTGGCCTTCTGTTCCCTGGGACTTGTATTCAGGCTGGCTGTCCCCGGTGATCGGGTCCTTTAATACCTTGCCTGATGCTGCAGGGATACCCATACCGAAGACGTAGACGAAGTTCACCATCATACAGGTGATGGCCATCATCAGTCCGCCGCCGATACCGCCGGTGATCACTGCGATGAGAAGTCCCTGGTCTGCTGCCCAGGCGCCGCCGAAGAGACCGGCAAGGCCTGCACCTGCTGCGAGCATGGCGACACCGGTTGCGATACCAGGTGCCTGGCCCATTGCAGCGGGAGCGCCGCCGACCGGCACGAAGTGCACACCGAACCCGATCAGGACGCCGCCGATGACAATGCCGATCAGGGCCGCAAGGCCGAGCGTGGGCGAGACATAGTAGCCAATCCCGAGAAGGATGATGAGCAGGACGATACCGACGACCATGGCGGTCGGGTTGAAGATTGCCCCGGTCTGGGGCTTTGCTGCGACTGCGGTCATGGTGCTGCCTCCTTTGCGGGTGCAGTGTACGGGCCGTAGTTCTTGCGTGCCCAGACTTCCATGTACCTGTCGATGATAGTGAAGACGAGGATGATTAAGATACCGACAATGATCGCACCCCAGCCGGCGCCGACCTTCTCGAAGAGAATGGTACGCCAGAGTTCAAGGAATACGATAAGGCCAAAGCACAGGCCCGATGCGGGTCCGCCGAACTTTGCGGTGAAGAACCCGTTGTCGATGGAGTTGCGCTCGCCGGCTTCAGCATACCGGACAATGTTGCCCGATGCCGAGATTGGGACACCTGCACCGAACTTCTGGTTCTGGTACTGGCGTTCCTTGCCGTAGTACGGGTTGCCGGTGGCAGACCCTGCAGCTCCGAGTGCGATTCCCCAGATGAACCCGAGCAGCGGCAGCGGGAACGGATGTCCCAGAGCGGCGTTGATCAGGTAACAGATGGTGACAGTACAGAAAATTGCTACAAAAGCATGAGCCATGGCGACGGTGGTCATGGACTTTAAGATGTCCACGTAGACCGGCTGGCCGAACTTCGCGAGACTTGACGTCCTGCCCAGGTATGCGGTTGTCGCATAGATTCCCTGAACAAATACGGCAAGCAACGAGCCCAGGACAATTGCAAGGACTGCGTTGACGTGCATGGCGAGAAACGCCCATGCAAGTCCTGCGCCAAGAGCACACCAGAGTGCGTATGCCGGGGGTTCGCCCGCAACCGCCTTGTTGAAGATACGGTGCACGAAACCCATCTGCGGTGCGAGCTGAACCTGTGAGTTCGGGTCACCCTGGGACCCGATGTTGGATTCAGTATCTTCCGCGGAACCGGCTACGGTGGCAAGAGCTCCTGCCAATGCAGTAATTCCTATGCCAAATACTATTTGTTCCATTTAGCCTCCTCCCTGCGTGCGAATGCACGAGAGTATTCAAAATGCAATGCCACGCACATCGAGTTAAAACTCTTTGTGGTTAGTGTAAAATTAGTGAGATCTTGATTAAAAGGTTTCGAAATCATTTGCAGAAAATCGGGGTATTTATAGCCCGAATTATTAAACCGGGTCTTGTTTAGGATTTTCCCTTCATCCGTACTTGCCTTAATGAAAAACAGGTTGCGTTCGGGGCAAGCGGGTTTGTTCTGTGGGGGACTATCCCTGAAGTGATACCGAAAAAAGGGAACGGGTCCCTGTTTTTTTATGGAGCCGGGCCCGTGAAAGTTTTTTTGCGGGACAGAGCGGAGATGATCTCAGTGAGAAGAATGCCCGATGATTCGGTGAGAACCGGAGACGGTCCCGGGCCGGTGGTGGCAGAGGCGGGTACGGCGGAGATCCCGGTGCTTGCCCGGTTCCACCGCCTGATGTTTGAGGAGATCTGGGAAAATCGGGGTTATCCCGTTACTGAAGGGAACATGCGGGCCGTTGAGGAGCAGTACATCCGGAAGCTCCGCGAGGGTTTCTCTGACGGGAGCTGTCGTGCCTGGGTGGTAAAACAGGACGGGCGCATTGTCTCGGGCGGGGCGGTGAGTATTGCGACCTACGTGCCGGTGCCGTTCGATCCGTCCTCGCGGATCGGGTTTGTCCACAGTATCTATACCGAAAAGGACGAGCGCCACAAGGGGCACGCCGGCCGGATCGTGCGGGCGGCAACGGCGTTCTGCAAATCGGCGGGGATCCACCGGGTGTATCTCTTTGCGAGTACGGATGGGAAGCCGGTGTACGAGAAAGAGGGGTTCGCGCCGGTGGAGAACACGATGCTTGCGGTACTTAGATAGTGCGGGAAGGGAACGATCAATCCTTAAAATAGCAGGAGGGCACCCGATGGGAGGGAGAGTCCCTCCCCCTCCGTTTTTTCGTTTTTTATGGTTGCCGGGTTTCTTCGGATTTTTCCATGTGGTCGAGGACCCGGTCCCGCATGACGAGCAGGCCCGGGACGATCACGTAGGCCAGGAGGCCGGTGCCGAGGAAGGCACCGGTGACGATGAGGGTGGTGTCCATGGGGACCCCCCGTCTCACGCCAGCGCCGGTACGCTGTCCGCCCAGGTCTCGATCCGGCCCTTTATGCCATCGTCCTCGTAGGACGAGATGGTGACCTGCTGGCGGGAGAAGTTCAC
>JAQWDG010000165.1 GCA_028705545.1 Methanoregula sp.
AGCCCTGGTACTATTTCACTGCGGTCCCGCTCGAGATCGCCGGCAAAAAATATTTCACCGGTATCGGGATCAATATCTCGGCAAGAAAAAAGGCCGAGAAAAAGATTGCGGAAAACCGGCAGCAGCTTGAAGAGATCGCGGCCACGATCCCCGGGGTGGTCTACCAGTTCCATGCCCGAAAAGACGGCAGCCGGTACATCTCCTATTATGGCGGCCGCGTAAAGGAGATCTTCGGTGCCCCTGAATCCGTGGACGATTTCTTTGCATGGTTCACCGGCCACGTCCATCCGGACGACAGGAAGGCATTTACCGAATCCGTCGATGCAGTACTTTTGGGCCACAGCATATGGCAGTACGAGGGGCGCTTTGTAAAGCCCACGGGAGAAACCGTCTGGTTCCAGGGACAGGCAGGCCCGGTCCGGCACGGGGATGAACAGGTCTACTCCGGCATGCTCGTGGATACCACGCAGAAGAAAAACTCCGAACTGGCCCTGAGCGAGAGCGAGGAGAAATACCGGCTTATCGCGGAAAACTCCCCGGACAATATTGTCTTTATCGATCCGGACGGCTGCTTCCGGTACCTGAACGCGCCGGCAGCGGCCCTTTTTAACGCCACGCCCGGAGAGCTGGCGGGAAATCACATAAACGACCTGTTCGGGGAGGGGGCGCAGGACCGTATCGACCTGTTAGAAAAAGTTATGGAGAGCAGGGCGCCCGTCGCAAAGGAGATCGTGGCAGACCTCCCGACCGGAAAACACTGGCTCGATGTCCGCCTCATGCCCGTGATCGACAATGACAAAACAATCCATGGGGTGCTGGGGATTACCCGCGACATCACAGAGCAGAAACGCATGGAGGACGCGCTTCGGGAGACCACGAAAAAACTCCACCTCCTCTCCGGCATCACCCGGCACGATGTCTCGAATCAGCTGACCGTGATGGAGGGTTACCTCAGGCTCGCCCTTGCCAAAAGACCCGATCCTATTGTCCAGGATTTCCTGGCGAAAGTCCAGGGATCGATCCGGACCGTCCAGCACCAGCTCGGCTTCATGCGGACCTACCAGGAGCTCGGGATTAAGGCGCCGGCCTGGCACCGGATCGCCGATCTCGTTGCCGCTGCCGAACTGCCGGGCATCCCGGTGACCTGCACCTGCGGCGATGCAGAGATCTTTGCCGACCCGATGATCGGAAGGGTCTTTTCCAACCTCTTTGAGAATGCCCAGCGCCATGGGGAAACGGTTACGAAGATCACGGTCGGGTGCACCCGAAGTGACGGCTCGTTTGTCATTGCCATCGGGGACGACGGGATCGGGATCCCGCTCGACAAGAAAGAAAAGATTTTCGGGAAAGGGTATGGCAGCCACACCGGCTTTGGCCTCTTCCTCTCGCGGGATATCCTCGCCATCACCGGCCTTGCCATCCACGAGACCGGCACCGGGGGGAAAGGCGCCCGTTTCGAGATCTCGGGACCGGTAAGCGCCTGCCGTAATTTCCCCGACAACTAAAAAACACCGGGCCGGTTGCTTACAGCCAGCCCGCTTTTTCCCACCGCCCGTACTCTTCGGGACGGAAGTCCTGGTTCTCCCTGACAATCGCCGCAAAGTACGACCGGTTGTCGGCAATGGCCGCTTCCTGCGCCGGGTCGCGGTACCCGTCGCGGACCGCTGCCGCGAGTTTTTTCCCGAGCGCCCGGGCTGCGGGTTCCGCTTCGGCCAGAGCCGAAGGTTTTGCACCGAGAGCAACGCTGATGCCGCCAACCGCAACGGCGCCCAGGTAGTTGAGGACATGGTTCTGGTACGCCACCACCTCGTCGCCCCCGGACTCTGCGGTTGTCGCTACCGAGCAGCCGTACTTTCCCGCAAGCTGCTGGTAGTGGATCGCATCCGCGAGCCGGTCGAAGAAGACCTTCATCTGGCCGCTCACGTTGTCGATGTACACGGGCGAGCCGAACACGACCGCGTCCGCCTCTTTCATCCGGGCCACGAGGCCCGCGACATCGTCGTCGTTAACACAGATGCCGTTGATGGCACAGGCATCGCACGCGGTGCAGGGCACAATGCGGAGGTCGGCAAGGTCGACGATCTCGGTCTCCGCACCGGCTTCTGCCGCTCCTGCAAGGACAAACGATGCAAGTTTCCGTGTACTGCTCTGCATTGTCCGGGGACTTCCGTGAATGGCAAGGATCTTCATAATAATCCGGATGGGGCGGGAGAAGATATGAGGCTTGAGGAACCGGTCCGGCGTTTTTTTGGAAACCTTCACATGCCCTGACCGTCTACATTCCCCTAATGGCGCCGCCCGGTTTTTCGGCTGTTTTTGCCCCAAGGAGACGTGGTCTGTTTGTCCGGTGAGATGGACCTTAAGCTCGAAGCCCTCTCGCAGTATATCGTGACCAGCCCATCGTGGATAAAATCGCTCACGGTGATCGTGCTTCTCTCGGGCTGCGTTGAAGCGATGGCGATGCTCGGGAGCGGGAAGTCCCTTTCGCATCCCGCCCTCTACCCCATCGCCGCGTATCTTCTCCCGGCGGTTGTAACACTCGCCCTTACCCCCCGGCTTGCCCGGGTCTTTGGCGGGAAGCTCTCGTACGGCTGGTCGGGCCTGACTGCCGCCATCGGCCTTGTGATCTCGCTCTTTATCTCGCTCTCGCCCATCCTCTTTTATGCCTCGTCCTACCCGGTCTTCTTTGCCGTCTCGCTCGCGTTTGTTTTCGCGTTCCGGATGCTGCTTCTCGCTGCCGTTGTGGATTTCCACCTCCGCCGGGTTGTGGTGCCGGCGCTTTTGCACTCGGGCCTTGCGGTCGTCCTTTCCGCACCGTTTCTGGGCCTCTTTTTCGTGCAGCTCTCGGTCATCCTGCACGTCACGTTTGCCGTGTGCGTGCTCCTCTTCATCAACGTGATCGAACGCCCGATGAAGGCAAACTTCAAAGTCGGGCCGCTCGAACTCGCAAATGCATTTCTCGCCCACCTCTCGGAGGGAAGCAAGAAGCTCGACGACTTTTTTAGGAGCATTGGCGAGAGCGTGGTCGTGCCCGAGGTCTCGCTTGCGTTTGCCCGCGAGGGAAAAGAGGAGATCTTTCTTACGATCCCAAACGTCCACCCGGGCCCGCTCGGCGAGGTGGGCGGGAGCAACATGCCAAAGATCCTCCATGGGATGCTCGGGAACGGCTCGATGGTGATGCACGGGTCGGCTTCGCACGACTTCAACCCGGTTGACGAGGACGAGGTGCGGAAACTGGGCGATGCGATCATCGCGGCCCGGCCAACTGCGTACGGGAACACGGGCTGCACGGCACCTGCCCGGTTCCAGTGCGGATCGGTGGACGTGCTTGCACAGGCGTTTGGCGACACCGTGATTGTTGTTGCCACCCGGTCGCCGCTCGTGACCGAAGACCTCGATTTTTCCGTGGGCTTTTCGATCATGAAGGCAGGAGAGAAATATTTCCGGCACGCAGGATTTGTCGATGCCCACAATAGTCTCGACAAGCTCTCGGACGGCGTGTACCCGGCAACGGAGCTTGCCATGGAATATCTCGGGGCAGCAGAAAACGCATTTTCTGCGCTGGCAAAAGCGGAGCAGGTCCCGTTCTCGGCCGGCTATGCGGCACGGACGCTCCCGTTCTCGCGGCAGGAGGGTTTTGGCGATCTTGGCGTGCAGGTGCTGGTCGTTAACGCGGGCAAAAAGACCACTGCGTATGTACTCTTTGACGGGAACAACATGCAGACCGGGGCCCGGGAGGAGATAAGAAAAAGGCTTCTTGCCCGGGTGGACGAGTGCGAAGTGATGACGACCGATACGCACGTGGTAAACACAGTCTCGGGCCGCAACCAGGTCGGCCTCCGGGTGGGCGTCGACAAATTCTACCCTTACGTGGACGAGGCTCTCAGCGCGGCCCTTGCCGATGCCGCACCGGCAAAATCAGCCGGCGCGACCGCGTGGTGCCGGGGGATCGTGATCTTTGGCTCGCAGAGGATCTCGCAGCTCGCGTTCACGGTGAACGGGATGATGGGATTTCTGATCCCGGTTGCGATCATCCTCCTTGTCGGGGCGTTTCTCACGACCGCGATGGCATTCTTCCTGCTGGTGTACTAAAACGCCGGACCGGGTTCACGCTCCGGATCCGGCAGATGCATTGGCCCGAACGATACGGTTTTTTCGCAAACGGTCCCCGGCTTATTCCGATACCGCCCGGACCGCGGCTTCCTCCGAATCGTAGATCAAAAAGAGATTGCAGAATCCCGACATGAGAAAGATACGATCGACAAATTTTGTCAGGCCGAACAGCCCGAGCCGGACGCCCGAAGCTTTTGCCATCTTTCCGATGGCAAGGAACGCCCTGAGCCCCGAGCTTGAGATGTACTTCGATCCGGTCATGTCGCAGAGCAGCGCTTTTGGTTCGCGGGCAACATATTCCCG
>JAQWDG010000166.1:0-1882 GCA_028705545.1 Methanoregula sp.
TTTTAAAAACCGACAGGCTGGCCGCACGGTACAGAAGGATTTTTTATGCTTTGCTGCCAAAAGAGTAAAAACACATAGGGCCGGGGTAGTCTAGTCCGGTAAGGCGGTGGCCTTGAAAGCCACTGGTGCCCTGCACCTCAAGAGTTCAAATCTCTTCCCCGGCGTTCTACGTTTTTTGTTTTTCAGCAGCACAGCCATGCGTCATTTCCGGCGGTCAAACAGGTTGCCTTTTCTTGTTCGGGAGGGCCGAGGGAATTTATTTTTTGTATCCGGTGACGGGAGTACGTTCACAGATAATCCGGCAGTGCCGGTTGTATGCGATATCATTGTTTTTAAGTGGATGGAACGCCTAGATCACTGTTACCTGATACGAGCGTGAATCACCGATGTGTGTTGCAGTTCCGGCAGAAGTTCTTGAGATCAAAGAGGGAAATATCGGCGTTGTGGACTATGGCGACCTCAGGCAGGAGGTTCGGCTCGATCTCGTGGATGTCAAGGTCGGGGAGTTTGTCCTTGTGCATGTGGGTTTTGCCATCCAGCGCCTCTCCCGCGAAGAAGGGCTTGAGACCCGCGAGGTGTTCAAGCAGGTCTATGCCGCACTGGAGGAGTGATGCACGAATACAGCATCGCGTACGACCTGTATGCGACGGCCAGAAAAGCTGCACTTGACAATCAGGCGACAAAGGTAAAAAAAATCCACGTTGATATCGGGAAGATGGCGATGGTCAATCCCGATCAGGTGATCTTTTTGTTCGATACGATAAAGGAAGACGACCCGCTGTTTGCTGCGGCAGAGCTGGTCTGCACCGAGATCGATCCCGAGACCCGGTGCCCGTGCGGTTACGCCGGCAGCGAGATCTATGTCTGTCCGAAATGCGGGGCGCTCCCCGAGGTTGTCCGGGGCCGGGAGATCGTAGTTACCAACGTGGAGATCGAGGTTGCGGATTAACATGAAAGTCAACATGATGCATGGTGCCGGCGGGGAAGTGATGGGCGAACTTTTACAGACGCTCACGAAATTTACCCATAATAATGCCGGAGGTATCGGCCTTGAATCTCTCGACGACGGTGCCGTGATCCCGATCAATGGGACAAATATCGTTTTTACCACCGATTCCCACGTGGTCCGCCCGATCTTCTTCCCCGGCGGGGACATAGGGAGGATTGCAGTGAGCGGAACGGTGAACGACCTCACCATGATGGGGGGAAAACCGATCGCGCTCTCGTGCGGCATGATCATCGAAGAGGGGTTCGATGTGGCAAACCTCGAAAAGATTGTCCGCTCGATGGACGAGGCCCTTGGCGAGGCCGGGGCCTGCATGGTTACTGGGGATACCAAGGTCGTTGAGAAGGGTTCCCTGGACGGGATCGCAATCAATACCGCAGGGATCGGTGTTGCAAAGAAAGTCGTGCGGGACAACTGCCTCAAACCGGGCGATGTGATCATTGTCTCGGGAACGCTCGGCGACCACGGCATCGCGATCATGGCCCACCGCGAGGGCTTCGACCTCGGCGAGCAGATCCACTCGGATGTGGCGCCGCTCTGGGGCATGATGGAGAAGGTGCTCGATGCCGGGACCATCCATGCGATGAAGGACCCGACCCGGGGCGGGTTTGCGAGCGCCATTAACGAGATGGCAAAGAAGAGCGGCGTGCAGGTCCGGATCAGCGAGGAACTTATCCCGGTAAGAAAGAGCGTGAGAAGTGCGGCAGGGATGCTCGGTATCGACCCGCTCGAAGTGGCAAACGAAGGGAAAGTGGTCATGGGTGTCCCAAAAGAGGATGCAGACGCAATCCTTGCAGCCCTGCATGCGCACAAGTACGGGAAGGATGCCACGATCATCGGGAAGGTCGTGAGCGGTTCGCACGTGATCATGGAGAC
>JAQWDG010000166.1:1982-4397 GCA_028705545.1 Methanoregula sp.
GCGGAGCGGTGGGCCCGGTCAGCCCGGGCACTCAAAAAAGAGGACCGCCGGTACGGCGAACGGCTTGCCGAACTGGCAAAGATGCACTCAAGCGAAGCGTTTGCCGGCTGCGACGATGCGCTTGAAGGGGTGGTCTTCTCGGTGCTTGTCGAGATTTTAAAGCGCCAGGACCCGTCAGAAGGGCAGGGAGACCGCAGTGTGGATCCTTGACTCCACGTACCGTGACGGATGTGTCGATCTCTGGGTAAAGGACGGCGGGACGGTACAACGGGTCCGCACCCCGTACGACCCGCCGTTTTTTGCCCGGTTTCACGACCCGGCTGCCTGCCACGAAATGATCGAAGCCCTCGGGGAACAGTACGGGGCTGAGGAGTGCACCATCCGCACGGTTTTCGGGGAGGTCCCCGGCTGCGCCGTGTATGCCGGCCGGGCCGTGGCGGAAGCAATCGAACGGCAGGCACAGTACGGTGTCGATCTCTACAACGTGGACGTCCGTAAAGACCAGCGGTTCATGGCCGAACAGGGCATCGTCCCGTGCACCGGGGACGGGGAGGACCGGTTTTCGCCGCTGGCAGATCACGGCCTTTCCCTTATGGAGGTGCGCGTGAGGGGCGACCCGGGGCCGTCTGCGCAGGGTTTTGAGATCGCTGCGGAATATGCCGGCGAATCCTGTCGGTTCGCAGGAACGATCCCTGATGTTCTGGACGACTTCTCCGGGCATCTTGCCGCGTGCGACCCGGATGCGATCCTCATGCCTGACGGCGATACGCTGGTGCCCCGGCTCCTTTCACGGGCAGAGCAGCACGGGATTACGATACCCTTTTCCCGGAACGGGAAGTACCGCGGGCAGTCCTCCCGCTCGTACTGGAGCTACGGGAAGATGGAGCACAAGGGTTCGGCGCTCATTCCCGACGGGCGCATCCTGATCGATACGGAACAGTCGTTTGTGTACCAGGAAGGCGGGCTCTCCGGGGTGCTCATGGCGGCCCGGCTTTCCGGGCTCTCCCCCAACCTCGCGGCCCGGTTCACGCCCGGCACGCTGATCAGCAGCTACGAGATCCGCGAAGCCGTGCGGCAGGGGATCGTGGTGCCGTTCCGCAAGAGCGAGCCCGAGCAGCTGCGCACGCTCGCCGCACTCCAGGCAGCCGACCGGGGCGGGATGATGTTCCAGCCGGTCCCGGGTACGTATGAGGATGTCGGCGAGATCGATTTTACTTCCCTCTACCCCTCTATCATCGCACACGAGAACCTTTCGCCCGAGACGCTCGGCCATCCCGGCTGCCCGGGGTTTTTGCCTGCCGTTCTCAGGCCGGTGCTCGACCTGCGCATCCGGACAAAGCGGCAGAAAAAGAACGACCCGCGGCTTACCGGTCCCGATGCGATCCTTAAGTGGATGCTTGTCACCTGCTTCGGGTACACGGGCTACCGGAACGCGAAGTTCGGGAGGATCGAGGTTCACGAAGCGATCACGGCCGCGGCACGGGAGATCCTGATCCGCACAAAGGAGATCGCGGAAGAGATGGGGTACTGCGTCCTCCACGGGATCGTGGACAGCCTCTGGGTGCAGGGAGCGCCGGTCGGGGCGCTTAAGGAGAGGGTCGAGCGGGAGCTGGGCTATCCTCTCGAAGCCGGGCACTTCGACTGGATCGTCTTTCTGCCACTTGCGGACGGCTTTGGCGCATACAACCGTTACTACGGCCGGCTCTCGGACGGGAGCATGCGGGTGCGGGGGATCGCGGCACGCCGGCACGATACGCCTCCTTACGTGAAGGAAATGCAGTGCCGGATGTTCGGGACGATGAAGCGGGCGCGGACTATTGCGGAACTGGAAACGACAAAGGTTGGGGTGGGGGAGATCTACCGGGATGCCGTGGCGGGGCTTGCTGCTGCCTCCCCGAAGCAGATGACGATCTGCCGCCAGGTCAGCCGGACGGCGTACCGCCACCGCTGTCTTGAAGGGGCCGCGGTGCAGGCATACCGGGAACAGGGAACCGAAGTCGCAGCGGGGATGCGGATCCGGTACGTGGTGGAGGACGCCCGGCGTTACCGTGCGGTGCCTGTTCACGATGCGACAACCTTTGATGTGGCATTCTACCGGATGCTGCTCGAACGGGCCCGGGACGAGATCCTTGCAGCGTATCCTTCGGAAGCTCCCTCGGGGAGAGCACCGGCCCGGCCGTGGGGTGGGCCGGGGAAACGCACGGTGCAGAAGAATGCGACGCTCTTCTGATGCATCAGCACCCCGGCAAACAAGGGGTTATCCGAATGCTGCGGCACCTGGAGATTGGTCGGTTCGGCCTGTTGTTGCGGCAGCGGGGGGAGGGGGGCCGGCATAAAAAATCCCGGGGGGTGGGTAGGGGGTATCCGCTGTTTTTGAGTGGAGGGGGGTACCCCCACCCCTTCATGCGATCACCC
>JAQWDG010000167.1 GCA_028705545.1 Methanoregula sp.
GTGTGTTCCGCGTTGAGCGCGAGGATCTGCTGCCAGACCTCCCGCCGTGCCTCGGGGTCGAGGCCTATCGTCGGCTCGTCTAAAAAGAGGATGAGCGGGCGGTGGATGAAGGCCCGGACAATCTCGAGTTTCCGCTTCATCCCCCCGGAGAAGGTCCGCACCGGCATGTGGGCCCGGTCTTCGAGGCCGGCCATTTTCAAGAGTTCCCAGATCCGGGCATCGAGGATGCTGTCCGGTACGTTCTGGAGTATCCCGTAGAATTCGAGGTTGTCGTATGCGGTCAGTTCGATGTCGCTCGTGTAGTTCTGGGGGCAGACGCCAATGAGGGTCCGGATCGTCTCCGGGTCTTTTGTTATGTCGAGGTTGTTGACAAAGGCCTGGCCGGCGGTAGGGGAGAGGAGCGTGGTGAGTATCCGTATGAGCGTGCTCTTCCCCGCGCCGTTTGAGCCCAGGAGCCCGAAGATCTCCCCTTTCATCACCTCAAAAGAGATGTCGTTTACCGCAACAACGGTCTTGGTCTTGTCCTTGAAGACCTTGGAGATGTGGTCGATCCGGATGATCGGGGAGCCGTCGTCCACCCCGGGAGTCCCCGGGACAGCGGCAGATCCCCTAAGCGATGGCGGTGTATCTCTGGCAAACAGGTGCAGGGCATTCACCTCTGGTTGATCTTTAGCAGGATCCGGTATGCCTCCTCAAGCGCCGTGCCCAGGCGTTCGAGCTCCGCGTCGGTGAGGCCTTCAAAGCTTTCCATGAGGTCTTTTTTGTACTTCGATACGGACTCTTTGAGGAATTTCTTCCCTTTCGCGGTGATCGCGAGGTTGGTGACCCTGCGGTCCGCCGGATCTGCCTGCCTCTCCACGAGCCCGTCGGCGATCATGATATCGGCAAGCCGGGTCATGTAGGGACGGGAGATATACAGCCTGTTCCCGATCTCGGACATTGGCAGCGCCTTGTACTTCATGAGAAGCCCGAGGGAATGGTACTCGGCGATGAGAACGCCGTTTGCGGCATGCCGGGTCTTCATCGCGTTCCGGTAATAGAGGGGAACGAGGGTTATCAGGGCATCCGCCGCACGTCCCCGGTTGTCTCTGGTCATCGGTAATGTATGCTCCGCTCTTCCGGTATTGAAATAATAGTTAATTAAGTGAACTATTCATTTTGTGAACTATCTGTAGGAGCGGCCCGGCGAAAACGTGTAGTTAGTGCTTCGGAAAAAGGGACCTTAAGAGAGTTCACCGGTCACAAAAAGGGACGCGATGAGGACTACCCCGAACGCGGCGATCACGAGGCCCGCGAGCCGGTTGATGGTGTGCAGACGCTCCTGTGTCAGGTAACTGCGCATGGAACCGATCGACCCGCATAAAATCACCCACCATGCCATCTCGCCGGCAAAGACCCCGATGACAAAAAGGGCCGGGTTGATCCACGTGGCCCCGCTGATCACGGCACCAAAGCCGGGGATGATGATCGCAAAGAAGAGGATGGTGAGCGGGTTTGCGAGCGTTAAGGCCAGCATCGTCGAATAGTCCGAGAGGAGGTTTCCGCTGTCCGCCTGTACCTTCATATACGGTGGCGGGGCAAAGAAGATCTTCAGGCCGACCGCGATGAGGGCAAGGCCCCCGAAGAGCCGGAAGAACCACTGCCGGGCGAGCAGGAAGTCCGAGACGAGGGCAAGGCCGAAGGCCGTTACTGCGGCATAAAAAGCGTCGGCGGTGGCGATCCCGAGACCGGCAACGATCCCGTGGAGCCTCCCGTGAGCTATCGAGCGCTGGATGCACATGAACGCAATGGGGCCGACCGGTGCCGCAAGGGCGATGCCGATCACAATACCATGGACAAACAGGTCAGTCTCCACGTCTCGTGCACCCGGATATCGTTCGCAAGTATTCCCGCGCCGGGCCGGGCGGCGCCTGCCGGAGGGATCCGGCCTGCCCTTATCCGACCCTGCGGTCTTTTCGCATCTCTATTAGTATGTGCGCCCTCATCAATATGGCACCTGCCCTGTAGGGACGGGCTAAAGAAAGAGGGGGCTGTGGGGATGCTACCGGTTCCCCGGTTAAAGGAGGAAGCGCCAGGCAAGCCCGGCAATAAAGATTGCAGAGCAGGCAAGGACAAGGAGGATGTTTTTTGCCTTGTTGCGGGCGGTCATGTCGCTCCAGAACGGCTTTTGCCAGCCGGCCAGGTACCCGATGACAAGTCCTGTCACCACCCCTGCCATCAGGCCGATGGTAACGACCATCCCGATCGACAGAATATCGGTATCCATAAAACCAGTATCTCCATCGTTGTTTGCTTTTTTTAGGATATAAAAGACGCCGGGAACCCCCGCGGGGTACCGGCCCGGTGCATGGGTTTAATGGTGATTTAAGGAGAAATATACCTTTCATACCCGCCCGGGCCCGCCCGGGCAAGGAGAATGCGTTTATGATCTCGCTGCGGTTCTACCGCATTTACGATATTGGTCGTGAGATCGATATCGACTGGCTGGAGAAGTCTCTGGCCCAGAATTATTTTACGGCCCGTACCAGTTTTGTGAGGGTCAAACCCAAATCCATTATGATCGAGTCGTCCCCGCTCCTGATCCGCATGCTGCCGATCACGGTGGAACGCGACGGGCGCTCGTTTGAGTTCGCGGCGGTCGCCCGTGTCTATGACATCGGTGTTATCAGCCTCTGTTTCATCCACGAGAACCAGGATGCGGATTACCGGGAGCTCGAAGATATTGCGCTCCGGTTTGCCGGGCAGGAAGGGCTCTCCGACTTCTTCATCCAGTACCTCAATACGCTCGGGGAGATCATCAAGCCCCACATCAAGAACTTCGCCGTGGACCCGGCCTTCTTCGAGGACTACACGATCTACGTGACCGACCGCCGGGACGACACAATCGACCCGGTGCCGCTGTTGATCGGCGACCGGTCGCCGGTTTCGCCCCAGATCCGGGACGAGCTCCTGAAAAATTCGATGTCGTATACGACAAACGAGGTTGCGATTATCTCCTGGGACTCGGCGCTGCTCTGCAGCCCCGAGAGCCCGACGGATTTGATCGATTTGATCGAGTTTGCGAACGTGCAGGTGCTCGAACTGCGGTACTACGACCGCGAGCTCACCCGGGAGATGGCCCGGATGTATGACGATATCGAGCACGCGGACCGGCTCTCCTGGTATGCAAAGAGCCGCCGGTACCACGAGATCATGCGCCACCAGATGAAGATCTCTGCCGAGATCTCGGAGACGATAGAAAAGGTCGACAATTTGATCAAGGTGACCGAGGACATCTACTACGCCCGTGTCTACGCGGCGGCGCTCAAGATCCTCAGAAGCAGCCAGTGGAGCGAGAGCGTGAGCCGGAAGATCGACGTGATCCGGGAGAACTACTCGATGCTTTCAGATGAGGTCAGGATCCAGCACTCGAACTTCCTCGAATGGGTAGTGATCCTGCTCATCGCGTTCGAGATCGTCGTGATGATCGTGGAACAGTCCCTGATACACTAGGGCCTTTTTTTATTTTGTAATTTTTTACCGGGGATTGTCTGCGTCCCAAAATATGCCCCTACAGGGTGGATTTGAGGGATGCGAGGAGGTCCTGGTACTTTCCGCCGGCCTCGAACTGGCTGGCGGCGAGTGTCCGGGTCGAAACGACAACGGAGAGCCGGGGGTCGAGCTTCTGCGCCTTTGCATAGTCTGCCATTGCGCTCCGGTAGGATTGGAGCGAGTCGAGGAACCCCGCGGGCAGCGGGGATGAGGTGCCAGCCTGCCGTGCCGAATATTCCGTTACGGCAAGGGCGAGGTACGCGTCCCCTTCCCGGAGCCAGGTCTTTGCATTGTCCGGTTCGACCGCGAGTGCAGCGGCATACGAGGAGATCGCCGCCGTATAGTCTCCCCGGTGAACGCAGAAGTCCCCGATCCGGACAAGGACCGCCGGGTTATCGGGTTCTGTTACCCGGAGTCCCTGATAGATCAGCTCAGCCTCGTCGATCTTCCCGGTCCGGAGGAGGGCCTCGGCCTTCTTTTGTAAAAGGGCCGGATCGTCCGGGTTTGCGGTAAGGGCACGGTCGTAGAAGGAGAGGGCAATCCCGGACTGGTTCGCGAGCATGAAGGTGTCGCCGGCCGCGGTCTCGCCGTCCCGCAGGACGGTTGCCGGTGTCAGGCCCGGGGCACATACGGTAATGAGAATGGCGGCTGCGATGACAACTGCGGCGATACCAAGGAGGATCCACTTGTTCTGCATGGCCGGGGTGTGCAGGTCCGCGTTTGAGGGAATGCACGGCCTCTGTACCAGTCATCTCCCCCGCCCATGATAAACCCGTCCTTTTTGTGCGGATCTTTCGGGAACGGGACGTACGACCGGTCACTACCGGGTAACAACGAAAAGAAA
>JAQWDG010000168.1 GCA_028705545.1 Methanoregula sp.
GCTTGTCCCGCTCACCATTTCACCGATTGTCGAGGAATTTTTTAAGGCCCTGCCCCTGCTCCTCCTCGCGCTGCCGGCAGTAAGGCTGCACGACCGGGAGATACTGCTCTATGCACTCGCATCGGGGATCGGATTTTCCATCATCGAGACCGGCCTCATCTCTTCGCCGAACCTTTTACTTGTCCTTACCCACTCGTTCTCGACCGCGCTCATGCACGCGTGCACCTGCGGGATCATCGGGTACGGGATCGTGATCGCCGGTCAATTCGACCGCCGGGCATTCCCTGCCCTTATGCTGGGATTTTATACGCTCGCGGTCACGGTCCACGCCTTTTACAACCTCATGGGGGGCGCATATTTCGGTCTCGCCGGCATCTGCACCGATCTCGTCTTCCCGGTCCTGCTCTTTTTTGTGCTGCTCCTCTGCTACCATACCGATCTCGTATCGCTCTTTACCCCCTGCCCGGAAACGTGAGGCTCTGGGCCGGTTATACCGGATACGACCGGCCCTCCCTTTCGGGAGCGCTGATATACGAAAGAAGGCCGAGCGTGATGAGCGCAATCGAGGCAATGATGAGCGGGCCGACAATGCTTGCAAGGTCGTACACGGAAAACGTAGAACCATGGAGCGGAATGGTGACGTTCCAGGACGGATAATACAAAAAGAGCGTTTCGCGCAGGCCGTACAGCATCGAGACAAGGGCACGCAGGCAGATGCCGGCCCAGAGCAGGGGATAGCGGAAGAACCCGTGGCTGATTGTGACGATGATGAGACCGGCTGCCACCAGGAACTGGACAAAAAGGAGCGCGGTCCGGACGCCAATGCCGTACTTTGCGATGACGATGACGGGAATGGCAAGGAAAAGGAGGACAAGGAAAATACTATACCGGAGGGGAAACGGTTCCTTTTTGCGCTCGATCTGGAAGCCGGCAATAAAAAAGAGCATGAACCCGAAGAACGCGAGTTCGGCAACGCTCGTGAACACAAACGGACGGCCGAGGTTCGCGGTCAGCGGAATGAGGGTATAGAGGTACCAGAATGCGGTGGCAAGTGCGTATTCCCCGAACGCAAACGCGGCAAGCACCAGAATGATCCGGCCGGACCAGAAGCGGTACGCATACAGGCAGACCCCCATACAGAAGAGCGCTGCCACCGCTTCGAACGTATTCCCGATGAGGCGGTAGAGCGGCAAAGGGATAACAACGATCAGGAGGGCAAAGATGAGGAAAAACGCCACGATCCCCCAGAGGCCATACCTGACCTGCGGCGGACATGTCCCTGGCATATGTACTCCCGGATCCGGATTGCCTGGCATCAACCTAGCGTTTCCCGGGCCGGGTATAGATGCTTGGCGATCCGGGATCAGCGATCATCCCGGGCCCCCTGCGCAGTACGCGTAACCGGGGGCAGCACCGGAGGTACGGGGTCCGGGTTCAGGACCGGCAGCGGGGCGGCCGGTACGCCGGTTCCGCAGGAGACCCGGCCGTCGCGGCTGGAGTTTCGGTGCAGACCATAGAGGAAATAGATGACAAGGCCGATGCAGAGCCAGACAATAAACATGAGATGGGCGAGCCGGTTGAGGTTGAAGATCAAAAAGGCGCAGCTCCCGATGCACAACAGCGGGATGCAGGGTATGCCCGGACAGCAGAACGGCCGCTCGATGTCGGGGCGCCGGGCCCGGAGCAGGAGGATGCCGGCCGCAACGATGGCAAATGCCACGAGTGTGCCCATGTTGACCAGCTCCGCTACGATCTGGAGAGGGAAAAACCCGGCGACACAGGCTGTGAGAATGCCGGTGATCAGGATCACTTTTACCGGGGTATCGGTCGTGCCGTGGACTTCCGAAAAGACCGCCGGGAGGAGTCCGTCGCGGGACATGGCAAAGAAGACCCGGCTCTGGCCAAAGAGCATGACAAGGATGACCGAGGTCATGCCGCAAAGCGCCCCGATAGTGACAACGGCAATCCCCCAGGTCACGCCCATCCGTTCGAGGGCATAGGGAATCGGGGCGGTCATTGCACCGGTCCCGGAGAATTCCGCGACCGGGACAACACCGGTCAGCACCAGCCCGAGGAGGAGGTAGAGGACAATGCAGACCACAAGGGACCCGATGAGCCCGACCGGCAGGCTTTTTTGCGGATTTTTTGTCTCTTCCGCTGCCGTGACCACGGCATCGAACCCGGTAAAGGCAAAAAAGATGATCGCTGCACCCGAAAAGACCCCGAGCCACCCGGCCGGGGGCAGAAACGGTGTCCAGTTGGCCGGGTTTATGGAAAACATACCGATAACGACAAAGATGAGAATGACGGCGATCTTGATTGCAACGATGACGGCATTGACCCGTGCGCTCTTTTTTGTGCCCCGCACGAGAAGCACGGAAAGGCACAGCACGATGAGGACTGCCGGCAGGTTGATGAGGCCTTCACCGGTTCCCGGCGGACTCAAAAAAACCGGGGGGATGACGATCCCGGCCGACCTGAGAAGAGCGTTGAAATATCCGGACCACCCGATGGCGACTGCGGAAACGGCAAGGCCGTATTCGAGAATAAGGTCCCAGCCGATGATCCACGCCCAGATCTCGCCGAGCGTGATGTAGCAGTAGGTATAGGCGCTTCCCGCAACCGGGACCATGGATGCGAATTCCGCGTAGCAGAGTGCTGCAAAGATGCAGGCAATCCCGGCGATGACAAACGAGAGCGGCAGTGCGTTACCCGCATGGAGGCCGGCAACAATGCCGGACAAAACAAAAATCCCCATCCCGATGATAGCCCCGATCCCGAGCATGACGAGGTCGAACGCGCTGAGCGTGCGTGTGAGTGTACGGCCGGACGTTCCGAACGAATCGATCGGCTTTTTCTTAAAGATCGGGTGACGACACAGTTTCTCAATATCCATGTATGCATTCTCCGGAGTTTCGTTCCGGACAAAGACAGACATAAGACCCCGACCCCCGGTTTTTATTCCAAAATGGGAAAGACGTACCAAGAGCCATTGTGTCCGGATTTTCTATTTGTGATCTTACCGGCCCGAAGTTATAAAGAAAAAGATAAGTGAAAAAAATATTTCACCTAAACTTGGCCGGATTTTGATTTGGGACGCGATTTTTCGTGCAAAAATAATTTCACTCATCGCCGGGTTTATGCAAGTGCGGCACAGGTAAATTGTGGTATGCAGACAGCATTGTGCCATATGTCCCGTGCAGGGGGAGACGTATGAGCGGGATTGCAGATGTCCCCGTTTTCATCAATCTCCTCTTTTCCATCGGGATCGTTATCGTGAGCATCTGGGGATATACGCGGATAAAAAGGTTCACGCCCCTGTATTTCGGCATCGCGTACACGCTCTTTGCTATCTCCCATTTCCTGCTCCTTTTCCAGGCAGACAGTTCGCCGGGCAGCCTGTTCTTTTTTTTGCGGACGGGCGGGTATGCATGTGTTGTAATCGGTCTCTTTGCCATCCTCTCGGACATCATCCGCCTCGAGGAAATTGAACGGGAACTCCGGGAGAGCAAAACACAGCTTGCGGCGACCTTCGACCAGGCAGCGGTAGGGATTGCCGAGATCAGGGAAGGGGACCGTATCGTCTTTGCCAACCGCAGGTTTTCAGAGATCCTCGGTTACCCGGCTGTCGGGCCGGTGCCGGATAACCTCCAGGCTTTGACAGCCCCGGACGACCGGCGCGACACCTGTGCGGCCCTTGCGGCAGTCATGCACGGGAAGATCCCCGGTTATTCCGGGGAACTTCTCTGCCTGAAACGGGACGGGACAACAGTCGCCTGCCAGGTCTTCATGTCCCCGGTCAGGGGCGAAGCGGACAGCCAGGTATCCTGCATTGTCGTTCTTGAAGATATCTCGGCGCGGAAAAAAGCGGAGACCGATCTTGCAAAGCTGACCGGCCAGCTCGAACAGCGCGTCATCGAACGCACCGCGGAACTGGCGCTCGCAAACGAGACGCTGGTCTCAGAGATCGCCCAGCGCTCCCGCGCCGAAGAGCGCCTCCAGGCATCGTTGCTCGAAAAAGACGTGCTGATAAAGGAGATCCACCACCGCGTGAAAAACAACCTGCAGGTAGTAATCAGCCTGCTCTACCTCCAGGCAAAGAAGACGCCGGACCCTGCGTGCAGCGCCGCGCTCATGGACAGCCAGACCCGGATCAAATCGATGGCGCTCATCCATGAGAACCTGTACAAGTCCGGCGATCTGGCTTAGGTAGACTTCGACCGGTACCTGCAGAACCTTGCCGGCAACCTCATGGTCGCGTACGGCGTGGACCGGGCCGGCATAAAAGTCACGACCGATGCCCGCGACCTCGCCGTTCCGATCACCACCGCGAT
>JAQWDG010000169.1 GCA_028705545.1 Methanoregula sp.
GAGGGGTTTGGATCTGGAGATTCCTTTTTCCCTCCGGCAGGCAACCGGGATGATGTGACAGAGGAAGACGACCTGCAAAAACAGTTCCCGGATATCCTCCAGGTGCGTGAAATCGTAGGGATCTACGAGGTTCGGGTAAAGGATGTCGAAGTCCCCCTCAAGGTGAAGGTGGTCCGTGTCGGTGTACAGTATTATGGCATTGCCAGCCTTGCTGTGCGGGAGAAAGGGGCCAAAGATCACTTCCGCGACCTTTCCGGTTACCCGTCAAAGGAAGAGGCCCTGCATGGCGCCATAAACGGGTTCTTTTCCCATCTCTCGCCCGGGGCATCGATTAAGGAGATCAAGAACTGGGGCATCTGAAGTTCCCCAAACTGCTTTTTTACCATGAAAACCCGGTAAAACGGTCCCTGCCGTAACCGGTATGATTTTTAGTAAACCCGCCTGCATACACGCAAGGACTAAAAAAAAAAGAATTTAGATGAAGGGGTTCCGGAGTCCCTTGCCAACACCGAATGTTTTGCGGGCTTCGAGGGTGTTCCGGTTCTTTGTGATCTTCTCGTTTGCGAGCTTGCTCACGAGTTCAAGACCGGGCTTGACCTTTTCAATGGGCTGGGTCTCGAAGACACCTGCTGCCATTGCCTTTGCCCAGACCGAGTCACCGATCTTCGAGCGCACAAAGACTGTGCTCCAGCCGTCGGGGCTGCCGACGGAACCGGTCGAGATATCGGCGAGGTTTGCCACATAGTCCATGCAGACGTGGCAGCCGGGCTGTTCGTACTTGTGGGTAACCTTGAGCGGCAGCTGAACGACCTGTCCGCGCTTGCCGTAGACCCAGAACTTGCCCTTTCCGATCTCCATCTTCTTCACCGACTCGAGCTTCATTGCCGCGTGGTCTTCCACGAGCTGGAGAATGCTCTGGTACGGGAAGTTCTCCATGCAGAAGATACCGACTGCAAGTGCAATGCTTGACTCGACATCTCTCCAGCCGAACGGGTACAGCTGGCCTTTCCTTATTGCCTGCATCTGGCACGGGGTGCCGACGATACCGACCTTGTCCAGACCGTAGCTGCGGGTTGCTTCCTTGATTAAGGATACGTTCGGGCTGATGTTGTACTTGGTGCCGCGGGCCGCGAGCAGTTCTGCCTTTGTAGTCACAACGACCGGTTTGGGTCTCCAGTGGTGGTTCTGGCTGGCCGTACTCTCGACGTTTGGATCGTCTTCGTAGGATCCTGCTACAATGGCTCCGTCAATGATGCCCTCATCGAGTGCATAGGCAAAGAGCGAGGTAACGATACCTCCGTCCTGTGCGCCCTTGAGGATCTCCTTGTCGGCGCTGCGTGCTGCAACAACTTGTTTGTATTTACCGAGTTCTGCTCCCATGTTAATCACCCTCACTGAAGAGCCGCCATAATGGCCTCGTTGATCGCCTCATACTCACTGACAACGTCAGTGTTGAAGAACCCTCTCGGGCACTGGGAATAGCAGGCACCGCACTTGATGCACAGGTCGCGCTCGCCGTTGGGCTTGCCGAATTCCATGGTGATTGCACGGACCGGGCATGCTGCCGCACAGCTGCCGCATCCCATGCACAGGCCCTGGTTGATGACTTCGGTCATCAGTTCGCAGAAGCATGCGCTGGTTCCCTTTGCTGCCATGTTCATGAGCGGGGTCAGGAACTTGGTTGCGAGTTCTTTCTGTTCCTTCGTACCCTTGAGAAGCAGGTATGCCATGACACAGACATTCCTGATCATCTGCGGGGTCGGGGCGCATCCGGGGATGTACACATCGACCTTGATAAGATCGCCGATCGGCAGGTAGGACTCGTGCGCCGGCTGGTTCTGCTGGCCGCCGCGGGAGAACCGGGTGATGTTGCCATAGCAGGCACAGCCGCCGAGTGCAACGACAATTGCTGCCTTTTCCCTGGTTTCCTTGATCTCCTCAACTGCAAGTTTGTCCTGGATACAGACGGAACCCTCGACAATTGCAACATCGACCTTCTGGATGTGCCGGACATCGGCAAGCGTAAGGTGGTATTTCAGGTCGACATACCGGTCGAGGAGTGTTAATAATCCGCCGTAGTTGTCTGCGAGTGCAACCGTGCATCCGGTGCATCCGCTCAGGTGCGTATAGCCCACTGAAATCTTGTCTACCACAGGCTTAACCTCCTTGTTAGTTGTTTCCACTTTTTGTACTACGTCAGCTGCTTTTGCAGGTGCCGCAGGTTTCTGCGGAGCCTCGCTGACGTTTTTCTTAAAGACACTAGATAGCAGTCCCATAATCAACACCTATTGTTTCCAGTACTACCCGTACTGTTCTGGGAATTGCCTTTGAAACTTCATCCGAGAGCCCGATCTCCATCTCGGGATCGGTGACACGTGCAGGCTGGCATCCGATGACCGTAATATCTATCCTGTCCTTGATCCGCTGGAGCGGCTCCGCGAGATCCCACGAGTGCGCATCGCGGTAACTGCCCGGAGGCAGGTCCTCGACCCGCAGCTTGGTAATCGATCCCGGTTCAGCGCCATAGTCAGCGATATCCACGATCACGAGTTTTTTTGTCACTTCCGGGTCGAGCAGCGTAAAAATAAAGTGCGGGCCGCCAAGGCCAGCATCCACTACTTTTACATTGTCGGGAAGTGTGAGTTTCTGCAACTCCTCGATGACCGCCGGGCCAAAGCCATCATCAGCAAACAGGGGGTTTCCACACCCTGCGACTACAATCTCCGGATACAGCATGATTTCCGTGTCCGCTCACTGCTGGATGAGCTTCTGGGCGACTACCTTGTTGTCCTCGTTGACGACGATCATGTGTGTAGCGCACGAGACGCACGGGTCGTACCCGCGCATGATGACCTCGGCGAGCTGCCAGGGTGCACCGGTGAGTGCTGCGCTGCAGGTTGCAAAGTTCCAGGTGGTCGGAACGAGCATCGAGAAGTACTGGACCTTCCAGTCCTTGACCTTTGCAATATGGACATCTGTGCCACGCGGGGCTTCGTTCGATGCCCATCCAAGGGTGCCGTCACCGTTCGGGATGTAGTCTGCAACGACCTTTCCGCTCGGGTTGAGCGCGTCGATGCAGTCGATCATCTCATAGAAGGAGTCAGTGTACTCCATCTCACGGGCAACGTTCTGGCCGATGGTGCCCTTCTCGTCGAATTTCTTGTACGTGACGAGACGTGCACGCGGACCGACCTCGACGGGTGCGCCGTCGTACATCGGAATGCCGGTGCAGGCTTCCATCTGCGGGTTGACCTTGGTGCCGAGCTTGGTGGTTCCGCCGATCGGGTACTTGGGCTCTTCGAGAGTGATCTCCATCTCGCCCATGTACCAGTCCCAGGGCCTGACTTCCTTGAACCGGTCAAGGCTCCAGGTGGGGCATTCGTCCATGCTCGAGCTGCCGTAGTACGGGTGGGTTGCAAGGTAACCCTGGTCGTGGTACCCGAGATCCTTGGGGAGCGGGACTTTCATGCCGCCGACGTCGACCCAGTCTCTCTTCTGGTAGTTGCGCAGTACCGCGATCATAAAGTCCATCTGCTGGTGGGCAAGGACGAGACCTTCCTTTGCAAGGTCGTACATCTTGGTCTTTGCCTGCGGCGAGCAGTTCATGTACATGCCGCCGACCCGGGGGTTGCTCGGGTGGATTGCTTCGCCGCCGGCAATCTGGCCGATAGTCTGGCCGATCTCACGGAGACGCTGGATCCGCTTTGCAACGGAGCGCACGGGTTCTTCGGGTGAGAACGGGTTGATCTTGACATCGGTGCCCGGCAGATAGAGATCGGGCAGGATCAGGATATCGTGCAGTGCAATACTGTGGCACCGGTTTGCCAGCTGGAGGATATACCGGAGCAGCTTGGCATCCTTCGGGACTTCTACCTTGATGGATGCTTCCATTGCCTCGGTTGCTGCAAGACAGTGTGCAATGGGGCAGATACCGCAGACGCGTGATGCAATCTTTGGTACCTGTTCCGGGGTCTTTCCGACTGCGAGTTTCTCAACTCCCCGCACCGGAGTAATGGAACACCAGTTGCCTGTCTCAACGATGCCTGCATCGTTTACCTTCAGGACAAGCTTAGAGTGTCCCTCGTGTCTTGTGGTTGGGGAAATCTCTACAACTTTCGACAATATAATCGCCTCATGTTATGTTGAGTTGTTCGAATTGCTGTACACAATTACTCTATACATCTCTCATCTCTAGAGATAATTGACCGTACAAAGTACGTTCATCTCTATCTTCAACGAACCCTTTTATAACGTTTATTGTTTGAATCTGCAAAATTTCGTGGAGCGTAAAACGGGCTGAATCGGCCGTTAAAATAAAAA
>JAQWDG010000170.1 GCA_028705545.1 Methanoregula sp.
GGTGTCCCGGCAAATATGGGTTATGCCATTAGCGGGGCACGCGATGGCACCGGTATCGCAGCGATACCCGGCGGGTTTGCCGTGCAGGACAAGAAAGTGCGTGCCGCCGGGCCCTGCGGATTTGGTGCCGATGCAGGGATCGCAAGAGTCGTCCTCTCCGCCATGAAGTTCGACCCGGAGATGCGCTGCGCCGCAACGATCCGGCATGCAGCCCGAATACAGGACGTGCTTGAAGATATGTTCCTTGAATGCTGTACAGTGGACCGGAGCAGGCAGGCCCCGGGTGTCAGCACGATGGACTGGGGCGTTGCATCCTGCTGTAAAGACGGCGTTCCGGAAGCGATCGTCGATCCGGGAGTTTCCCCGAAAACGGCTGCCATTTACCTGTTTGGCGAAGGGCCCGGGGATGTCGCGGGGAATATTATTATGTTGTCGAACCGCATTATATGTATAGAACTTTAGAGGAATATTCCATGGGAATAAAGCCGTCCTATATCAAGACCATCGGTACCTCCCTTATCGCCAAGCAGCGGGAGAACTTTTCGAACAACTTCGACGCAAACAAGCAGCAGCTCGGATCCTCTGCAACGATCGAGAGCAAACGCGTACGGAACCGCGTCGCCGGATACATAACAAGAAAAATTAATACAAAGAGACACGCATAACCGTAGGTTATGTTCAAAGGTGTCCTACCCGCAATCATAACCCCTTTTAAACGCAATTCCGCGATGGACCTTGACATCCAGGGTCTTGAACGAAACATCCGCTACCTGCTATCCTGCGGTATCCACGGTATCGTGCCCTGCGGCTCGACCGGGGAATCTGCGACGCTCTCCATCCCGGAACACGAGAGAGTTGTCAGCGCCACCGTTGATACCGTCAACGGGAAGATACCCGTTCTTGCAGGTACCGGTTCGAACAACACGGCTGAAGCAGTCATCCTCACTAAGGCGGCCAAGGACACCGGCGCCGATGGTGTACTCGTCATCAGCCCGTATTACAACAAGCCCAACCGTGCCGGGCTCATCAAGCACTACACGAAACTCGCGGATCTCGATATCCCGCTCGTCATCTATAACGTGCCCGGCCGGACGGGACAAAACCTCGAACCCGATCTCATTGCCGAGCTCGCGAAACACCCCAACATTGTCGGGATTAAGGAAGCAAGCGGCAACATCGGCCAGGTATCGCGGATCATCGAACTGACACAGGACGAGGATTTTGCCGTGATTTCTGGAGATGACAACCTCACTCTCCCGATCATGGCGCTCGGTGGCACGGGCGTGATCTCGGTAGCGGCAAATGTCGATCCACGGCGTATGGTAGCCATGTGCGAGGCTGCGGAGAAGGGCGACTGGAAAAAGGCGCTTTCCCTGCATTATGCACTCGCTCCGCTCTTCCGTTCGATGTTTATCGACACCAACCCGATCCCGGTAAAAAAAGCCGTAGAACTGGTTGGCATGGCCGGCGGCCCGCTTCGCCTGCCCCTCGATGCGCTCGATGAGAAAAAGACCGCGGAACTCAAAAAAGTCCTTGCAGCCATCCCAGCCGCAAAGAAGTCTTCGGCGACAAAATCCGCTGGAGCAAAGAAAAAGACCTCAGTAAAGAAGAGCCGGCGGTGACACGGTCATGGTAAATGTCGTTGTCTGCGGCGCCTCCGGCCGCATGGGCCAGACCATCGGAAGAATGGTCAAAGAATCCGAAGACCTCGAACTTGTCGGCGGCATCGATCTCCGGCCCGGGACGTTTTTCGGGGCCGATATCGTTGCATCGCAGGACATCGAGTCCCTGCTGAAGAGCAAAAAACCCGATGTGCTGATCGATTTCACCGTTGCACAGGCAGCGGTCGGGAATGTGAAAGCAGCAGCAAAGAATAATGTCGCGCTCGTTATCGGGACCACCGGCTTTACTCCGGAACAGCGCAGGGAGATGGCTGCTGCCATCGAGGGCCACGTACCCGCAGTGATTTCCAGCAATTTCTCGGTGGGGGTCAATATCTTCTGGCAGCTCGTGCGTGAAGCAGGAAAACTGCTCTCCGATTACGATATCGAAGTGATCGAGGCGCACCACCGGAACAAGAAGGACGCCCCGAGCGGCACGGCAAAGACGATCCTCCAGATCCTTGACGAGGAAGTAGGGGCACGTAAAAAACTCTATGGCCGGGAAGGCATGATGGAGCGGGGCAACGAGATCGGTGTCCACGTGATCCGGGGCGGGGATATCGTGGGCGACCATTCGGTCATGTTCTCGAAAAATTTCGAGACGATCGAGCTCTCTCACCGGGCCTATGATCGTTCGGTCTTTGCAAGCGGAGCGCTGCGGGCGGCCCGCTGGGTTGCGGGAAAAGAACCGGGCATCTACGGCATGAACGATGTCCTGGGTCTTGTCCCGAAGGACCCGCGGGCCTGATACCGTTATACAAATCGAAACCTATTTTTTGTCTTTGGCTGCATAATAACGATGGAGTGAATTGTTTTGGTAGCAGTTGTCGATACGACAAAATGTACCGGTTGTGAAACCTGTGTGAGCGAATGCCCGGCATCCGCAATATCCATGGATAACGAAAAAGCCAAGGTCGACAAGGACATGTGCGTGGACTGCGAGACCTGCGTGGATGTCTGTCCTTCAGAAGCTATCCACATGGAATAATCCCTTAAATCCCGGTCAATTTTCCTATCAGCTTTTTCCGGAATTCCGGAGAACCTGCCACGGTGATGTGCCTTTTTTAAAACGAGTGCCTGCCCGTACTGCCCGGGTACCTGGAATTAAACCCTGTATTGCCGGTATTTTTCGAAGCAACCCGATTTCCCGGCCGTTTTTAATTAATTATGATTTATTCAAAAGGATTTTAATTTACGGTACGCATCGGAAAACAATGTTTTTATCATCACAGATGAAATGGGATTTTACAACCCGCCATCATTAAAAAACGGGAAAGACAAAACACACACAGGACCTGTCACTTATGATAAATGTTGGAGTGCTCGGAGCTACGGGCGCGGTTGGTCAGCGATTTGTCGAACTTCTGGCGGATCACCCATGGTTCAACCTGACAACACTCGCGGCCTCGGAACGCAGTGCGGGAAAACCGTACGGGGATGTGGTAAACTGGCGCCTTGAAACGCCGTTCCCGGAAAAAATAGCAAAGATCAAGGTAAAAAATATCACGCCGTCCGCGATGAAAGATGTGGACCTTGTCTTCTCTGCCCTTCCTGCGGAAATAGCGCTGGATGTGGAGAACAAGTTCGCCGATGCGGGGATCGCTGTCTGCAGCAATGCCAGTTCCCACCGTATGGAGCCGACCGTCCCGCTCGTGGTGCCCGAGGTCAACCCGGAGCACCTGGGCCTGATCGATGTCCAGCGGGACGCCGGCAGGGACGGGTTTATCGTGACCAACCCGAACTGTTCCACGATCATGATGGTGACAGCGCTTGCACCGTTGCGGAAGTTCAAATTCACCGATATCCGGGTCGCCACCATGCAGGCAATTTCCGGTGCAGGATTTGCGGGCGTCGCCGCGATGGCGATCTACGATAATGTCATCCCGTATATCGGGAAAGAAGAAGAGAAGATGGAGTCCGAGACCCTCAAGATCATGGGCACCCTGAAAGGCAAAAAGATCGCAAATGCACCGTTCAGGGTGAGCGCGAGCTGCCACCGGGTCCCGGTCATTGACGGGCACACGATGGCGGTCTGGGTAGATATAAAAGAATCAGTCGAGACGGTCGAAAAGGCATACCTTGATTACAAACCGCCCATCAAGGGTCTCCCGACCCAACCCAAGGAGTCTGTCCACCTCTTCACGGACGAACCGGACCGCCCCCAGCCCCGGCTCGACCGGATGCGGGGCCGCGGCATGACGGTCTCTGTCGGGCGCATACGGCCCGGCCTCCGGTTCGTTGCCATGGGCCATAACACCATCCGCGGCGCAGCGGGAGCAAGTGTACTGAATGCAGAACTCATCGTAAAGAAGAAATACCTGTGATCGTTTATGGAACCCACCGTACAGACGATGAAAGAAAACACCGTGTTTGTAGGGAACAAGCCGGTGATGAACTACGTGCTTGCAGTTGTTACGCAGTTCAACAACGGGGCAAGCGAAGTTGCAATCAAGGCGCGGGGAAAGGCAATCTCCCGGGCCGTGGATACGGCAGAGATCGCCCTGAACCGGTTCCTTGAAGGTGTCACAAAGAAGGATATCATAACTTCTACCGAGATCATCGACACGGATTCCGGCAAAACCAATGTGTCGAGTATCGAGATCACCCTGATCTCCCACAAATAAT
>JAQWDG010000171.1 GCA_028705545.1 Methanoregula sp.
GCATCGCCAGTTTGCGCATCAGCGCCATCACGCCGGGTTTTTGCGGTTTTTTGGCTGCGGGCATCCCAAAGCCCATGTCCATGGGCGGCTCGGCGAACATTTCTTCGTCCAGCCGGCTGCCGATCTCCTCGAAGATCCGCTTGTACGCAACGCAGTGCGGATCAACGCCCTCGATCCGGCCCGGTGTCGGTGCCATTGCATTGTATGGGCACCCTCCGCGGCAGTAGCGGATGTGCTTGCAGCTCCCGCAGGCTGTATCCACGTAATCCTTAAACGCGAGCATCAGCTTTCCCGCAGGGGACGCCATCAGGGTCTCGAGCGCCGGATGGTCCGCAACGTTTCCCATCACGTACTCCGGCATCCCGACAAAGCGGTAGCAGGGGTAGATGCTCCCGTCGGGACCGACTGCAAACGTGCTCCCCATGCAGTCCACGTAGGTGCAGACGCTCCCGTGCCGGGTAAAGACACAGCGGCACAGGTCGTTGATATTCATGATCTCGATCGTGTCGATGTGTTCGAGCGCCTGGTCGAGAAGATAGACTAACAGTTCCCCGTAGTCCTCCGGTTCGAGCGCCCATTCCTTCGGGTTCTCCGAGCGCAGCGACGGGAGCGCCGGGTGGAGTTTCAGCACGAAGCCCTGATCGAGGAAGAACCGGACGATCTCCTCTCCTCTCTTTGCCGATTTGTTGGTGAACGTGCAGATGAACCGGACGGAGAGGCCGTGGTCCCTGGCAATGGTATAACCCTTCATTGTCTTCTGGAAGTACCCGTCGCCCCGTTGTGAGTCCGTGATATCCTCCGGCCCGTCGATGCTCGACCCGATCGGGACATGGTATGCCGCGAGCACGTCCGCGATCTCCGGGGTCATCCGCCAGAGGTTGGTCTGCATCGCAAACTCGGGATGCATGTGTGTGCAACCCTCGGAAAGCAGCGGGAGCGCCTGCCGGTAGAAGTCCGCCCCGGCAAGGAGCGGCTCGCCGCCGTGGAAGGTAAAGGTCACCCGTTCGCGGTCGATCCCTTTGAGCCATTCCACGATCTCCTTTACGGTATCCACCGTTATGACCGGCGACCCCTCCTCCGAGCTCCAGCAGTATTTGCATTTCGATGGGCAGCCCAGCGTCGGTATGATCATGACGTGAAAGGGATTCTTCATTACTGTTTTCTCTCTTCCATCAGAGTATAAGGATTTTCATATACGTATACCCGGGTATCTCACCGGGGTAAATCCCGGTTAACCGGGAGAGGAAACCGCGTACATACCTGTGGCTGTTTTCCCGCAGGGTACCGGTTAAAAAAGGATATCAGTGACAGCGCGGACCGTGCCCGCAGGAGTGAGGTTTTTTGGCATCCTCTTCGGACTGACAGCAGCAGGTAGGGCCGAATTTTAAAGGAGACGTGCAGGCTTCCCGGTGGCTTATCCCGGCTTCGTGGTCTTCATGTTTCTCGCCGCAGGCACAGGTATGCTCGTCAATGCATCCCCGCCTGACGGCTGCTGGTTTGCTGGTTGTTGGTTCTGTCATGGTATCACACTAGGATTTTGTTGTATAATTACTCATATGCGCATAAATCATTTATACTCTCGTATCCGGACAGTACGGCAGCAGGTCGGTGTTGTGACGTTGTCTGGGCCGGCGTCGTTCTTTAAACGGGCTAGAACGAAAAGAAAAGGCTCATCAGCTCTCCTCTCGTGATATCTCTTTTATGACCGCCCGACTCAGCCTTACCGTCCTTGTCGATAATTCCACTATTACCGATCGGTACTTCTGCGGGGAACCCGGGCTCTCGCTCTTTTTAGAGACCGGGGGGAGAAAGATCCTTTTCGATACCGGGTATTCGGGCCTGTTCCTGGAAAATGCAGGGAAGATGGGAATCGGCCTCGATGACTTATATTATGTGGTCCTCTCTCACGGCCACTTCGACCACACCGGCGGCCTTGTCGCCTTCGCCCGGTACCTCATGGAGACGACGATCGATAAGATGCCCTGCCGCAGGCCCGAACTGTTCGCTCACCCGCGCTGCTTCTGGCCAAAGGAACACGCCCCCTTACAGAACAACGGCTCGATCCTCGACGAAGCCGAAGTACGGCGCCATTTTGCGGTCACTCTCTCTGCCCGGCCGGTGTATATAACGGACGACCTCGTTTTCCTGGGCGAGATCCCTCGCAGGTTCCCGTTCGAACAGGCCGACCCCAAAGAACGCCGGATTCTCCTCCCCGACGGGACAACTGAACCCGACCTGCTCCTTGACGACACGGCCCTTGCCTGCCGGACCCCGGACGGGCTTGTGATAGTCACCGGCTGCTCCCACGCGGGGATCTGCAATATTACTGAATACGCCCGGGAGGTTTGCGGGGAAGAAAAGATCCTCGATATCGTTGGCGGGTTCCACCTGCTCCACCCGTCACCGGAACGGCTGCGGGAAACCTGCAAGTACCTGCAGAAGATCCGGCCGGATGCAGTGCATGCCTGCCACTGCACGTCGCTTTCCTCAAAAATCGCCCTTGCCGGCTCCTGCCCGATCAGGGAGACCGGTGTCGGCCTGAAACTTGCGTGGTAGGGGAACCGTTTTTTTAGTGTTATTCTGCCGTGTCACTGTCATCACCCGTGCCGGAATGCAGGTTTCTTCCGATATGCCGGAAAAAGTGCCAGTGCAGCAGCAGGTGGACGATGAGCAATGCTACGAATGCAAAACCTGCAATATCGTGATACAGGACCCAGTCATGCCGGGATACCCCCATCCAGGTACTCCAGCTGCTGCCCCTCCCGCTCCCTGAGGGGAGGTAGAGATAGAGCACCAGGCCGGTGACAAGTGTCGGGATAAAGGTGAGCAGGCAGCCGAGGTCTACGAGTGCGTTTATGGCGATGCGTTTCATACAATCCTGTTAACAAGTGAAGTGGTAGGCTCCTGACTGATAAAACAATCCCCCGCGTCGGGAAACGGAGATCCCGGGAAAACCGTGTGTGCTCCTAAAAAAACCGACTTTTTCTGCGATCTGTGCGACCCTGCCGGGCTATCCCTTTCTCACCGGCGGTTCCGGGATGATGACATAGAAGACTCCCCGTGCTCTCCTTTGGGCGGATACCCGTCCCTTTTGCTCAAACGAACCGAGGATCTTTACCACTTCGGTATCGGGAAGACCGGTTGTGCGGATCAGGTCGTCGAGAGTTGAGGGACGCCTGCAGAGTGTAGCATAGATCAGTTCTGGTGCGGCAGTCCGTTCAAGGACGGCAGGGGAGACCGGGGAGTCCAGACCAGCGATCTCGATCCCTGGCCTGCCGAGAAATTCCCGTATCCGTTTTAATTCGTCGTTCGATGCAGCCGTTACCCAGCTATCGGCAGGAGGCCGGTCGAGCGTATTGAGCTGGATCCGGTCGGGCCCGATCCGGGCAATCGCAGATTTAAGCCCGGCCAGTTCATCATCCGTTGTGTTCAGGCCCGGGATGATGAAGACCTCGAGCCAGAGCTGCCCGGTGTACCTTTTCCGAAACTCAATCATCCCCTCAACGATCTTTTCGATGTTCAGGGACGGGTGTGGGTGGTGGATACGCTCAAAGGTCTTCTGCGAGACCGAGGACAGGGTCGGGATGACCCGGTCGGCGGGCAGGAGTTCGTCCTGCACGGCCCGGTCGGGAAGGAGGCTCCCGTTCGTGAGCACGCTCACGGTATATTCCGGGAATTCGCGTTTTATGGCAGCAATGACCGGACCGAGCGAGAGGGAGAGGGTCGGTTCGCCGGAACCTGCAAACGTGATCGAATCGAGGGCCGGGCGGGATGAGAGCACTGTTTGGAGCTCTGCCATCACCTCTTCGGCAGGAAAAAAGGCCCGGCGGGCCAGGGTCTCTTCTGTAGTATGCCCGCACTCACAGTAGGCACAGTCATAACTACAGACCTTGAACGGTACCAGGTCCACCCCGAGCGAGAGGCCCAGCCGGCGCGAGAGCACCGGCCCGAAAATATGTTTCTGCGTCATGATTTCAGAGATGCCGCACAAGGAGGGGAGACGCTTGCATAAAATATATCCGCCGGTCTCCTTACCTCGGCAGGTGATGATGTTTCCCTCTTTTTTGATCCATGATTAGCTTATGGGTATTTGAAAGGCTTGTGCTGCCGGGGACAGGTAAACGGGAGGCGCACACCTTTGCAGGGATACCTGAAAATGGCTGCAGAATACGAAAACTCTTCAGAACAGGGTAAAAAAAGCATGGCTTTTAGGGGGTGTTTCCCGGTAAAGCCGAAATGTATCGTAAAAAAGAAAAAAAATTTAATTTGGGGACGTT
>JAQWDG010000172.1:0-1860 GCA_028705545.1 Methanoregula sp.
TTTTGCCCCGGCAGTAGGTCCGGGTTTGCACTCGAAGACCTCGGTGATCTTGACGATCAGAAGCGACCGGGCGGGAAGCGCCGGGTTCTTCTTGTTGAGCTTCGCCTTCATCTCGTCGAAATCCTTACCGCTCGTCTTTACCGTGACATGGCCCTTGACCTGGAAGCAGCCCTTGATCTCGGGGCCCCAGACATAGAGGGCGATTTTGGGGTTGGATGAGAGGTTTTCGAGCGTCTTTTTCATGAAGTTGTCCGTGATCCAGATCGTGTCGTCGCTAACGAGCTCGACGACCCCAATGGGTATGACGTTGGGAGTTCCGTCTTTAGAGGCAGTCGCTACCGGGAAGACCTTCATCTTAGAGAAAGCTTCCTTCATCTCTGCGGTGAGTTTGACCATATGGTTTGCACCGTTGAGATGCTCTCTTGTCCGGCCCGTATATACCTTGGTGTCAGAAAAGTGTACCGGTACACCCGAATGACCTTTACCGGTATCGGGTTTTCCCCGTGAGTGCCCCTTTTTCGAAACAGTTTTACGGTCCCGAAGTGTACTGTCGTGAACGTGATAGTTATGACCCGCCGTTTATCCACCTACGAAGATGCAGTCGTATTCCACGGCCACACCTGCCCCGGTCTTGCCCTCGGCTACCGGGTGGCAGAACATGCCCTAAAGACCCTCCACGCGGAGCGCTCCGAAGATGAAGACCTCGTGGCGATCGTCGAGAACGATGCCTGCGGCGTCGATGCCGTCCAGGCAATTGCCGGGTGTTCTGTGGGAAAGGGCAACCTGATCTTAAAGGATCTCGGCAAGCACGCGTACACCTTCATCAACCGGAAGACCGGCTCTGCGATCCGGCTCGTCCAGCGCCCGGAACCCCTCACCGAGCGGCTCGACCCGGCCGCTGCTGCCCTTCGCACGAAAGTCATGAGCGGGAAGGCGACACCTGAAGAGGAGAAGGAGTTCGGGGAACGGCAGGCTGCAATCATCCAGAAGATCCTCACGATCCCGTTCTCCGAGCTCTTCATCGAAAAAGAGGCAAGGTCGGATATCCCGGAGCGGGCACGTATCTTCGGCTCGGTGCAGTGCGCCTCCTGCGGCGAGATCGTGGCCGAACACCGGGCCCGGGTGAAAAACGGCAAGATCGTCTGCATCCCCTGCGCCGGCGAATACAGCCGGGGCTGGTAACGCTCATTTTTTTTTTAAAAGGCTTCCCGAAACGTTTCGGGCACATTTATGGAGTGCCCTGCGCCAGTATTTACCAAAGAGGAGATCGGACAAATGGGCGCATTTGACGGCATACAGGGAATGGTCGCGGCATACCTCATCTCCCCCAAGGGGCAGGAGACGATGCGAAATTTCCTCTCATCACCCCAGGGAAAAGACGCAATCGATGTATACCTCTCGACACCCGCAGGCCAGGACATGGCCCGGCTCCTTCTTTTGCGGGCGCTCGACAACCTCGACATCGCTGAAACAGTAAAAGACCAGATCAGGGTTGCCCTTGCCGAAAAGGGCACCTGCGGCCCGTAATACTGTCACCGGAGAATGTCTTTCCGGCCATGGTATTACCTATCCCCTTTTACCCCGGGCAGTCCCAGTACCCTGCAATAATCCTTCGATAACAGGAAGGATCTTTTCCATGACACCGGACACCGCTTCCACCCCAATCCGGACCGTATACCGGCCCGGCGAGATTGCCGCCCTCTGCGATACAGCGATTGCCACCGCAACCGCGGCACTTGACCGGATCGCCGCTCTCAAAAAAGAAGCGCGGAACACCGACAGCACCCTGCTCGCGTTCGAGGCCGCGATAGCGGACTACAGCGATGCGATCCTGCCCGTCACTCTCATGGGCTATGTCTA
>JAQWDG010000172.1:1960-4273 GCA_028705545.1 Methanoregula sp.
TCGTTCCTCGACGAACTTAAGGCACCGGTGAAAGGAAAGGAGCAGTCGGACCTTACCAAACTGCTGGCCCTGAAAAAAGAACTTGTCCCGGGCGCAGACCGGATAGAACCATGGGACCTTGCCTACCTCACCGAGCAGCTGCGCAAACGGCAGTTCGCACTCGACAATGAGGCGATACGGAAGTACTTCCCGTTCGATACCGTTCTTGACGGCATGCTCGGCATCTTCGGCCCGCTCTTTGGGATCCGGTTTTGTGTTGTCCCGGACGCCCCGGTCTGGGCGCCGGGTGTCCGGCTCGTCCGGATCCTCGATGCGGCCGACAACCGGACCCTTGCGTACATCTACCTCGACATGTTCCCCCGGGACGGCAAGTACGGCCATATGATGATGGTGCCCCTGATTGCGGGCCGCCGCACAGGAGACGGGTACTCGGTACCGGTCACCGCGATTGTGGGGAACTTCCGCGCCCCGGCAGGTGATATCCCCTCGCTTCTCACCCACGACGATGTCGAAGGGCTCTTCCACGAGTTCGGCCACGCGCTCCACGGCTGCCTTACAAAAGTCCCCTATGCGAGCCTTGCCGGGTCGAGCGTGGAGTGGGACTTTGTCGAGACCCCATCGCAGGCTCTCGAAAACTGGGCATGGGAGCCTGCCGTGCTCGACGCGGTCTCGGGCCATTACGCCCGGCCAGAGGAGAAGCTCCCCGGGGAGATCCGGGACCGGATCATCGCCGCCCGCGACCTCGGGGCGGGTCTCTTCTATACCCGGATGCTCGTGATCTCCACCGAGGACATGGCGTTTCATACCACATGCGGCCCGGTCGATGTGACCGCGACCGGCGACCGAGTCTACCGCGAGCTCATGGGGATCGAACCGCTCAGTGGCGGACACGAGCCCTCGACTATCGGCCATTTCATGGGAGGATACGATGCCGGGTATTACAGTTACCTCTGGGCCGAAGTGTATGCCCTCGACGTCTTTGCCCGGTTCAAAAAGGATGGCCTGTTCAACCCGGCAACCGGCGCGGCCTACCGGCACGCCATTCTCGAACAGGGAAACATGCAGGACGGGACTGCCCTCCTCCGGCAGTTCCTCGGGAGAGCACCTGCCATGGACGCCTTCTACGAGCGGCTCCACATCCGCCCGCCGCAGCAGAACGGCAGGTAAGGGAGCCTTCCCCAAGCGTTCCTCTTATCTCCCCTCCCGCCCCACGTATCCGGTGTGACACACGAGCCGCCGGTAAAGAAGATCCTGTACTGGTGCGACCGGTGCAATGTCCCGCTGATCGGCAGGACCTGCGCCTGCGGAGCGGAGGGGCGGGCAATCGAACTCCTCCAGCCCTACGATGTGCGCCCGGCGCTTGCCGCGGACATGGCGCTTATCATACGGCTCGTGCGGGAGCGCTTCGGGAACGTGCCGGTCCCCGCAGTCATTCTCCTCAACAAGACCGGCGGCGTTGACCGGGCGGATCTCGTCATCGCCCACGGGTACCGGTTCGGCTGGCTCTCCTTTGACCCGGTGGCACGGGAGTTCTCGTTCGACATCGCACCCGAGGCACTCCCCTTTCTCTTAAAGCACGTGACAAAAGGGATCGTCGACCTCGAAACGGAGATCGAGGCTCCTGCAGGACCGGGCCGGATGGGGGGTAAGAAGTTCAGGCTTAAAACTCCTGTCCCCGACGGTACCGCGATCGTGAAACTTAAAAACCGGTACGGGACCGGGGCGGTAAAGGGCGGGCAGGTACGGGTCCGGGAGCTCGCCCCCATCGAATTGAAGACAGCAAAGAACCCGGGCTGGGCAGATGTAATTGCGCAGAACCGGTATCACCTCAAAAACCTGGAACACAGCGCCGTCCGGATGATCAAATCCCATGCCCGCGACCGCCCGGTCTGCAATGTCTCGTTCTCGGGGGGGAAAGACAGCACCGCGGTACTTACCCTGGCACGGAAAGCCGGGGTGACAGGAGCGTTTTTCCTCGACACGGGCATCGAGTTCCCCGAGACCATCGAATTTGTCCGCTCGCAGGGCGTCCCGATCATTGAAAAAGCCGGGGACTTTTTTAGTGCCGTTGAAAAGGCGGGGCCCCCGGGAAAGGACAACCGCTGGTGCTGTAAACTCCTGAAGCTCCGTCCGCTCAAGCTCCACCTCGCGGAGATCGGCCCCTGCGTGACCGTCCAGGGCAACCGCTGGTACGAATCGTGGAACCGGGCGGCGCTCGAAGAGACGAGCCAGAACCCGGCAAACCCCCTCCAGCTCAACATCTCGCCGATCCGGAACTGGCGGGCGCTCGAAGTCTTCCTTTACCTCTGGTGG
>JAQWDG010000173.1 GCA_028705545.1 Methanoregula sp.
ATGTGGACCTCACCGCAATTACGATTGTCGATATCACCAAGCGGAAACATGCAGAACAGGAGATTTCGGCACAGGCAGCCCGGCTCGCAATTATCAACCGGATCATCTCCCTCTCGGAAACGACCAAGAATGCAGATGCCCTTATCCGGGAGACCGTAGAGACCCTCCTTGAGACGCTACGGTTCGAGAGCGGAGGATTGTACCTTATCGATTATACGGACCACACGGCACGGCTGGAGTACGGCAAAAACGCCCCGTATTCGCCCGGGGTGGATGTCCGGAAACTGCCGATCGACACCCCGCCGTTTTCGGCCATCTGTAAAAACGAGGTGCAGTTTATCGATGACCTTTCGGGCAGGGATCTCCCCGGTCTCCTTCCGGAAGGCCTTGTATCTGTCGCATCCGTGCCGGTCACCTCCGGGGGAACGGTGATGGGCGCCATTACCGTGGGTTCCGTAAACCGTCATACTTTTACCGGGGACGAACAATCCCTGCTCCGTGCGATCGGCCAGCAGCTCGGAACTGCGCTTGAAAAAAGGCGGGCCGAAGAGCGGATACGGCAGGAAGAGGAGAACCTCCACACCCTTTTTGATACTATCGACGACCTGGTGCTGATCCTCGATGCCGACGGGAAAATTGTCGGGATCAACAAGGCGATCGAACGGAAACTGGGTTATGCCCGTGAGGATCTTATCGGGCAGTCAATCCAGATGCTGCGGGAACCGGATCACAAGGACCGGATCACGGATGTTATCGGAGACCTGATGTCCTGCGGAATGGACACCTGTCCCCTCACGTTTTTTACCAAAAGCGGCATTGCCATCGAAGTGGAATGCCAGGTGCGCAGGGGTATATGGAACGGCGAGCCGGTCTTTTTTGGGATCTCCCGCGATATCACCGAGCGCCGGCAGGCAGAAGAGATGCTGCGCAACCGGACTGCAATTCTTGAAGCCGTCAGCTACGCCGCCGACCGGTTCCTCAAAGAACCGCTCCATGGCTCGACCTGGAGCGAAGAGATCCCGTCGGTTATCGAAATACTGGGGAAAGCCACCGGTGCGGGACGTGTCTGTCTTTTCCAGAACCGCGTACCCCCGGGAAAAACCCCCCCGGAGGTCCGTGTCAGTATGGCATTTGAATGGACCGCGCCCGGGTTTTATCCCCGGATCGACCGGTTAAACGTGCAGGATATCTCATATAAGGAACTCTTCCCGGAAGTGTACGGGAAGTTGTCGCGGGGGGAACCGGCCTTTCTTTCCGTGAGTGACCTGCCGTTTATATCTGACGAATATGCACAAAAAAACCAGAACCTTTCCTTAATTAATATCCCCATCATGGCCGAGTCGCACTGGTGGGGAGTCCTGACCATCGAGCAGGGGACCGAGGACCATACCTGGTCCCAGGTCGAGATCGATGCACTCATGACCGCAGGGGAGATCCTCGGGGCCGCGATCCACCACCGCACTCTCGTTGAAATCTACCAGAACCCGGTGGAGCATTCTCTTGTGGGGATCTTTTTGCTCCGCGACGAGATCCTCGAGTACGTCAACCCGCGGTTTGCCGAGATCTTCGGTTATACCCCGGGGGAGATCACGGGCCGGCCGTTCATCAGCAACCTGATCGATCCCGGTGACCGCGAACTTGTGGAGACGCACAGGGTAAATAAAGAGGAGGGACGCGAAGAATCTGCCCACTATATCGTCAACGGGATAAAAAAGGACGGTACCCGGATCGTACTCGAACTCTACAGCAAAACGGTGGATTACCAGGGGGAGCGGGGAATCATCGGTACCATCATGGACATCACCAAGCGTACCCTCGCAGAGACTGCGCTCCACGAGAGCGAAGATATGTTCCGCAGCCTTGCGCAGATCGCCCCGGTCGGGATCTTCCTTGTCGACAGCCGGGGCCAGTATTTCTTTGTAAACGACCAGTGGTGCCGGATTATGGATATCACCGTTGATGAAGCTGCCGGTTCGGGGTGGCTTTCCGCGATCCACCCGAACGATCGCGCAGCCATCGGAGAGGAGTGGCAGTCCTTCCTGAGCAAAGGGGACGAGTTCACAACAGAACAGCGTCTCCTGCACAAGGATGGCACCATAGCCTGGATACTTGTCCGGGCGCTTGCCCGGAGGAACGCAGAAGGTCTCGCAAGCGGGTATGTCGGCACCATCGTGGATATCACGGAACGGAAGAAGTACGAGGAGACGCTCAAGGCATCCCTGGAAGAGAAATCGATCCTCATCATGGAGATCCATCACCGGGTCAAAAATAACCTCCAGATCATCTCCGGTCTCATCCGTCTCCAGTCCCGGCAGATTACCAATCCCCAGGCATTGGATGCACTGCGGGAATGCGAGACCCGGGTGATCACGATGGCTCTTGTCCACGAGAGCCTGTACCAGTCCGGGAACCTCGCAAACATCAGTGCACGGCGGCACATCACCAACCTCGCAAATACCCTGTTAATGTCGGACGAGCGGGATGTGAAGGTAGCCATGGATGTCGATGTCGACGATATCCCCCTGGACATGAACACGGCAGTACCGGCGAGCCTCATCATCAACGAGCTCGTGATAAACTCCCTCAAATATGCCTTTACCGGGCGCGAGAGCGGCACGATCCATATCGGGCTCCATAAGGATCCGGAGGGCTTTCTGGAACTGACCGTAGCCGACAATGGTGTAGGCCTGCCGCCGGATCTCGATATCTCCCGGACAACCAGCCTCGGCCTCAAGCTCGTCACGAGGCTTGTCCAGGACCAGCTCAAAGGGACGATGAACGTCCGATCCGATCACGGCACGGCATTTTTCATGCGGTTCCCGCCCGGGCAGCCAAAGAGCGTAAAGGGGGCTTAAAAATGTCGGAAAAACGGATCATGGTAGTCGAGGACGAGACCATCGTTGCCATGACCCTCGAAGACGCCCTGCACAACATGGGCTATGTGGTTGTCGGCCCGGTATCTACGGCGGACGAGGCCGTGAAGATGGCCGGGAGCGAAAAGCCGGACCTGATCTTAATGGATATCCGTATCAAGGGGGAAAGGGACGGGATATCCGCGGCAGAAGAGATCGGCGAGCAGTACCCCATCCCTATTGTCTATCTCACAGCGCATGCCGATGAAAAGACGCTGGAGCGGGCGATGAAGACCCAGCCCTACGGGTACCTGATCAAACCGTTCCGGGACCGGGAACTCCATTCTACTATCGAGATCGCACTGTACAAGCACCGGCTCGTGCGGCAGGGTGGCGGGAAAGATGCCCCCCATGTGCCCCCTGCACCGCTCCCGCAGGCTGCCGCACCGACCGCTCCGGCAGCGGCCCGGTCCCGTGCCCCGGTGGAACCGGCTCCCTCCCCGGTAGTGTTCGAGAAGGCCATTCTCGATGTCATCGATATCCCGGTCTTTGTCATCGACAGCGGGATGCACCTGGTTTATTTCAACAACGCGCTCGAGCAGTTCTTTTCCCGGATGGGCTATCTTGCAGTCCCGGGCGACCGGACGGTCTTCGATCTTGCACCGCAGGAGTTCCTCGGCACCCCCCGGATGTACCGGGAGGTCTTCGAGACGCGGCGGATCAGCCGGATGGAAAAGACCCTTGTTGCCGGGGACCGGCAGGCAACGTATTCGCTTGTCCGCGTACCGCTCGTTTCGGGAGACACGGTCCGGTTCGTAGCCGTGATCCTAAAGGACATCTCCAAAGAACAGAAGTACGAACAGAAACTCCACGACATCCACGAGAGTTACGAGGGGCTGCTTGCGCAGATGGGCAGGATCGCACAGATCTCGGGCGACGCAAAAGATCCCTCCCTTAAGGAAATTGCAAAGATCGTGAGCGAGATGGTGGTGACGATGACAAAGATCGATCCACAGAAGCCGGAGCTCCGGCAATAAGTGGGGGAAAAGACGATGACAGATCCCGACAGGCAATGGGCAGAAAACACGTACTGGATTTCCCTGTACGGAGGGGAAACATGAGCAAGATCCTGATTGTTGAAGATGAAGCGGTAACCGCAATGGAACTGGAAGAGACCCTCGCGCGGAGGGGATATGAGGTCGTCGGGACGGCGGCAACCGGTCCCGACGCCCTCCGTATCGCAAAAGAACGCTGGCCCGACCTGATCCTGATGGATATCCGGTTGCAGGGGCCGATGGACGGGATCGAGACCGCCGACCAGATCAATCTCTTTTACGAGATACCGGTCATTTTCCTGACCGCGTATTCCGACGACCTGACAATTTCGAGAGTGATCAAGACCAAGTCGTA
>JAQWDG010000174.1 GCA_028705545.1 Methanoregula sp.
AAGGAGCGGGGCGGTTGCCGTGTCGTGCAGCAGCGAATCGGCGATCAGTACTTCTTCGACCGCCCCGTACTCGATCGCATTTGCAACCTGCTCCCGCCCGTACGCCACCGCCCCGTCACGGGAAATCCGCAGGAGCACTTCGTCCATCAGCCGCACCTCGCGCGAGAGCTGGAGGTCGCCGATCATCTTTTCGAGCGTCCCGGCGCCGATCACGTCCTGTACGGCACCGCGGCCGATCCTCCGTGTCTCGACAACAACCGCACGCTCCATGGGCGGGCAGTTCCGGTTCTTCGCGTGCCGGACAAAATCGTCCTTGATAAAACCCGGCCCGGCAATAACGAGCGGCCCGGTAACTTCCGTGATGCATTTTGTCACGGCATCGAAAAACGCCACCCGGTTGTCGGACTCGCCACCCTTGCCACTCCCCGCGGTGACCGTGACCACGCTCTCGGGCCCGTACTGCCGGATCCGAAAGAGCTCGGCCTCCCCCTCTTCGAGGGTCAGCACGTGGATAACGCCAAAGATCGATGACTTCTTTGCCCGTTCGATCCGTTCGAGATCGACCGGGCGCCACTGCCGGATCACCGAGATCTCGTACCCGGTCTCCACGTTTATCGTGTGATAGGCCCCGCAGTCGATCCCGTGCTCGATAATGCCGGTGATCCGGAGCCGTATCCCGTGCTCGGAGAACTCGATCTTTTCCGCACGGACACCGAGCCGGACCGGTCGTTTCTCCACTTTCTCGGGACGGATCTTATCGGTAGAAGATTCAACGCTCCTAAATGTCGTTGCAAAGACAAGGGATCCCGGCAGAACAAGGTGCTTTAAATGCCAGAGGTCGTCGATGGTCTCGGGAACAAATCGGATTTCGCCGTAATTCTCTTTTAACTCCCCGCACTCCGCTTTCATGGCGCCCCGGTAATATCGGAACCGCCGGGCGGGACAAATGCCGCGACCGATTCGGTGTTTAAGATCCCCTTGAGAAGTTTCTGTTCCTCCGGGGCGATGTGCTCTTTTAACGAGCGGAGCACTTTCTTTGCCACATCGTTTGGCTCGAACTGCCCGGGCCGGATCTCAACAACGGCCTTTGTCCGCGAACGGATGACCTCAGGTGGCCCCCCGATAACGGCAGCCTGCGGTTCGAGCACAAGGCCGATCCCCACCGCGAGCGGGACGTCCCGGTAATACGTGCGTTCGCCCCGGATGATGAACGAACCGCGGCTGATGTATTCCCCGGACTCCGGCGTCTTGCTCACCTGGTCCGGCCGTACGGAAAACACATCGGCCGAGAAATGCCCGCTCCGCCATGCACCGGAGTAGGACGCGGCAAACTGCGCCACCTCGTCCATTTTTTCGGTCTTTCCTTTCACGAGAATGACACTGGCCCCGTGCACGTCAGCGTGGAGGAAAAGATCCCCACCGGTCATATACTTCTTCACCAGTTCCTCGTTCTGCGATGCGTCGCGTCCCCCCAGTACAACGACCCCGTCGCTCGTTACAAACCAGCGGAACCGGTGGTACCAGAGTTTTTTTAATGGCACAAGAGTGCGGTGGACGGTCTTCTTCTTTGGCCTGACCGTCTTCATCGCAATGAGGGCGCCCTCTTTTTTCTTCTTGAATTTTTTTATGGTATCGTAGTACCGGCCCGCATTCTGCTCCACGCTCTCGTGGACGAAGATCTTCACGGTCTTTCCGATATCGACACTGACCGCCGCCTCACCCGGGTAAAATGCCACGATCTTTCTGGCATCGGCAGAAACGGTCCCTTTGAGGTGACGCTCGATCTCCTGCCAGGAGAGCTGCTTACTTGCTGTATCGAGCGACGAGATGACCTGTGCAACGAACTGGTAGTTCTCGTAGATCGCATTTACCAGCTCTTCGTTCTTTTTGATCTTCTCATCGAATTTTTTGATTGCGGCTTCCTGGTACTTGTGGATCCGCTCTTCCTCGGAGAGTTTTGGTCGTGCGGCAACTTTGACCTTTTCGGCCTTCGTCATCGGGTAGAACGTTTCGAGCGCCGCGGAATACCCGGTACAGGGTTTGTCCGTGCTGCCTTCGGGCCCGGCTTTGTCCGTGAGAGCGACCGGCTCGCAGCTTTTTGCCGATACCACCGGGCGGACTGACTTCTGCACACGGTCCAGAAGTTCTCGTATTGCCGCGTAGACTGCTTTCGGGTCGGCCTCTTTTGCCGGAAGGGACTTGTCGATCCCGGCAGTCCGGCAGACATACTCCGCGTACGTGCCGCCAAGCATGCACGCCACGGCAAGGGCCCGCACGAGATCGCGGTCATCAGTGGCCAGGGTTGAAGTAAGGGCATCTTCGGACCCGGTCGGGTCCGTCTCGCTCATGCTATAAATGGCACCGGGAACAATGTCCCGGTCCTTGAACCGGTGGTGGCGGAGCGGTTTGACGATTTTTCCCGCTTCATCGGTAAGGATCACGTTGCCCTCATCGAAAAGTTCGATGATGAGCCGGTAGGTGGTCTCCCCTTTCCCGATCTCAAACGTCAGGATCCGTTCCAGGCCGTACTGCCGGATCGCAAGTACCTTGCCGCCGGAGATATACTTGCGCAGGAACATGGCAAACTGCGGCGGGTTTTTCGGGGCATCCGGGAATGCAGAGACAAGGTGTGCCCTCCGCCCGGCCTCGATAAGGAGCAGGTACCTCGCATGGTTCTCGCCGTTTAAGCGGATGCCGAGCGTCCGGCTCTCGAACTGGTAGACCTTATCGATCCAGAGCGGCAGCTTTGATTCAAGTTCGCCGGTTACCGCCCGCAGATCGATCCCGCTCATTCCCTGTGTTGTTGCCATGAGCTATACCAAGATACATATGGCTTGCGCACTAAAAAATAAGACTACCAGGTGAACGCGATGACTGACGACGGCCACGGGGAAGTGCAGGAACAACCAGCGGAACAACCGGCACTTTCCAAAAAACAGAAAACCAAACTGGAAAAACAGGCCGACCACATCGAGCGGATCAAACGGACGCTCACTGCCTGTCTTATGGGTATCCTTGTCGGGATACTGTCCTACTACCTCCAGATCTCCGTAAAAAGCGACATCGGCCTTCTCGCGTTCATGCTGATGCTTGCCGGCGTGGTTGTCCAGCGGCACATCTTTATCCTGATGCATATGGACGCCACAAAACTGGGCGCAAAAGACTGGTTCTTCCAGGGCTTCATGACCTTTGCGTTCTGGTTCATGACCTGGACCATCCTGCTCTCCACAATGACCGTGTAAAAAAAATCCACCGCAATTTTTGATATCCATGAGAATAGCAATTGTTCACAAGGACCGCTGCCACGCAAAGAAGTGCGGGACCGAGTGCATTATCTACTGTCCCCGGGTCAGGACCGGGGACGAAACCGTTGTTATTGGCGAAGACGGCAAGGCAAAGATCTCTGAAGAGCTCTGTGTCGGCTGCGGTATCTGCATCAAGAAGTGCCCGTTCGAGGCACTCGATATCGTTAGCCTGCCCGAAGAACTCGAACACCCCACCCACCGGTACGGGCAGAACGGGTTTGCCCTGTACGGCCTTCCCATCCCGGTGCAGGGAAAAGTGACCGGTATTCTCGGCGCAAACGGTATCGGGAAGAGTACGGCAGTAAAGATCCTTTCCGGGCAGCTCCGCCCCAACCTCGGGACTTTCGATACGGAAGTGGACTGGGACGAGATCTTAAAACGCTACGCAGGAACCGAGCTCTTCGATTATCTCCAGTCCGTCTCGAAAAAGAGCAGGAAGATCGCGGTAAAACCGCAGTACATCGATTTCCTCCCAAAGGTTTTCTCCGGCACGATCCGCGACCTCTTAAAGACCACGGACGAGCGTGAAAAACTTTCCGAGATTATCCCGGTCCTCAAGCTCGACGCAATCCTCGACCACCAGATCGATACGCTGAGCGGCGGCGAATTGCAAAGGGTCGCTATTGCTGCCTGCCTTGCCCGGGACGCCGACCTCTATTTCCTTGATGAGATCACGCCGTTCCTTGACATCTACCAGCGTATTTCGGCTGCAAAACTGATCCGGGAACTTGCTGCCGAGCGCCCGGTCGTGATTGTCGAGCACGACCTTGCAATCCTCGACATGCTCGCAGATACCGTGCATGTGGGCTACGGCAAGCCGGCGGTCTTTGGGGTCATCACCCGGCCAAAGGGTGTCCGGGTGGGCATCAACCAGTACCTCGAAGGGTTCCTTGCCGAGGAGAACGTGCGCTTCCGGGACACGCAGGTGGTCTT
>JAQWDG010000175.1 GCA_028705545.1 Methanoregula sp.
CAGACCCGGATCAAATCGATGGCGCTCATCCATGAGAACCTGTACAAGTCCGGCGATCTGGCTTCGGTAGACTTCGACCGGTACCTGCAGAACCTTGCCGGCAACCTCATGGTCGCGTACGGCGTGGACCGGGCCGGCATAAAAGTCACGACCGATGCCCGCGACCTCGCCGTTCCGATCACCACCGCGATCCCGCTCGGGCTCATTGCAAACGAGCTCGTCTCAAACTCCTTAAAGTATGCGTTTGCCGGGACCGGGCATGGCGGTGAGATCGTGATGACCGGGAAAAAAGACGAAAACGGGATCACCCTTGCGATCCGCGATAACGGCAAGGGGATCCCGGAAGACTTTGACTGGGAGAACGCGGAGTCGCTTGGGTTTAACCTGGTCATCATGCTCACGCGCCAGCTCAAAGGAACCGTCCGGCTCAGCCGGGAGAACGGGACAGTGTTTACCGTTACCGTTCCCGGGAGGGGGTGACACCGGTGAATCAGAAACCGCCGCGTATCCTGATTGTCGAGGACGAACTGATCGTTGCAGAGAACCTCAAGCTTATCCTGGCCGGCATGGGATACGAAGTTCTCCCACCAGCCGCAAACAGCGACGAGGCGACAGCGCGTGCCGCGGAGAATGACCCGGATCTCATCCTGATGGATATCGTCCTTGAGGGCTCGCCAATCGATGGGATCGAAACGGCACGGAGGATCTGCCAGTACGAGGATGTGCCGGTCATCTTTGTCACCGCATATGCCGACGATAAAACGCTCTCAAGGGTCCGGGGCATGCAGCCCTATGCCTACATCCTCAAGCCGTTCAACGAACGGGAGCTCTCCTTTGCCATCGAACTGGCGCTCCACCGTCACCGACTCGACCGGGAGGTAAAACAGCGCGATAACCTGCTGCTTGCCATCAGCTTTGCCACGGAATGGTACCTGAGGAGAAAGAACCTGGTACCGGTAAACGACCCGGGGTACGAGAAAAACCTCGAGACCGGGATCCTGGAAATCCTCGAACATGTCGGGTTTGCCGTCCATGCGGCAAGCGTCTGCATCTTCCGCATGAATCCCGGACGCGAAGGGCGGACCGGGGCGACCGTCCAGTACCTCTGGATCGATCCCGGGATCAGCGGCAAAAAAACCGTCTCGCTTTCCGGTTCCGAGTCGATCACGTTTACTTCCCTGTTATGGAGTTCGCTTCTGGGCAGCGGGAATACGATTGCCGGGAATGTTGAAAACCTGCCGGACGGCGAGCGCCGGTTCTTTTCCGAGCGGGGGATCAATTCCATCGCGGTCCTGCCGCTCTTTAAGGACGATTCGCTCTGGGGATTTGTCGGCTTTTCCGATACCGCCCGACGCGAGTGGGCCGCCGGCGAGATCGAAGCTTTGCAGATCGCCGGGAACCTGATCGGGGCCGTGCTGGTATAATGGCAGGCGCTTCTCGGCCCAACCGTCCGCGTTCCCGCTGGATAAAAACGCACGGGGGAAGACGGTGCTAGCGGCACCGGCCCGGGTATGCCCGGCATCCCGCGATCTTTCCGTGGATCTGTTGCGGGGCACCGCCATCGCGCTGATGATTGCGGCAAACACCATACCGTACCTCCTTTTGCCTCCGGCCCCGGAGGTGTTCCGGTTCTCCGCCTCGCTTGCCGCCCCGCTCTTTATCCTCCTTGCCGGGATGATGGTCGCGCTCTCGGTTACAAAAAAGAGATACGGCTTTTCCCATTTCCTTGTGCGCGGCGGGCTTGTCATCGCGGTTGCCGCGGTGCTGGACGCAGCGGTCTGGGGGTATGTCCCGTTCCTCGGTATGGACGTTCTCTACCTTATCGGGATCGCGCTGCCGCTCACGTACCTTTTCCTTTCCTGCGGGGAAACGGTCCGCAGGACACTTATTGTCGGGATATTTTTTACCGGCCCGGTATTCTGGTACCTTTTCGGGTATGCGGCCCAGCCGCTCCTGGTCCCCCTGGTCCCTGCACCCGGGACGCTCTTTAGTCTCACCCGGGAAGCGGTCGCCGGGTCATGGCTTTTTTTTGGCTGGTTCCCCATCTTCCCGTGGCTGGGCTTTGCATTCCTCGGCGCAGAACTGGGCGCGGTCCGCTGGAGCGGGAACGGCTGCCGGTCCTTTGCGACACCCCGAATGGCGCTTCTGGCACTCGGCAGCATCTGTACCGGCGCCGCACTCTGGGAGCTCTTCCCCGGCCCGCATTTTGTGCGGTCCGGGTATGTCGAGCTCTTCTATCCCGCAGTACCGGGATTCTGCTTCTTTACGGCCGGCCTTATTATCGGGCTTTTTATCTTCGCCGACCTTTTCCCCCGCATGACCCGGCTGCTCGATCCCCTGCGGGCAATGGGCGAATGCGCCCTTGCCATTTACATCCTCCACACAATAGTTATTGCAGGGGTAATCCGGCCCGCCGCAATCCTTCTTCCCGGCCCGCAGTTCCTGATCTGTACCGCAGTCTTTGTCGCGGGCATGTGCGCCGTTGCATATCTTCTCCGCTGTATACGAAAAGGGCCGGCATACCGTTTGCGGGCCGTCCGGTTTTTAATGGGAGGATAAGCAGTCCGTGAATTTTTAATAGCCCCCGCGGGTCTATCGGAGAACAACCGGAAAAACCGACTGGAGACGCCGGATAAATGCAGATTTTTTTTCACTCATCGCCGTATTTTTGCGTTGTTATGCAGACCTGCTGGTATGGCGGGAATACTTGACGGGAACGGACACGCTGGTAAAAAAAAGTCCCTCCTTTTTCCAGCCGGAAAATTTCTGCTCTTCCAGCTCGCCGGGATCGGGTACTGTTCGTTCCTTCCCAAAATGCTCCGGTATGCAGGCCCGACCGCCACGGGTCTGCTGACGCTGGGGTTTATCATTGTCTGGGCGTTCTTTTCCGAAAAAAGCCTTACCGGGATCTGCGGATATTTCCGCCATGCCGCGGCAGGATGCGGGACGGGACACTAGGGGAACCTGCCGATGGAAAGAATACCCGGTTACCTGATGATCATCGGAACGGTCTTCTGCATATCGCTCGCGATCGGGGGATACGCCCTGGTCAGCTATTCCCCGGATGACCTCATTCCCCGCGAACACGTCTGCATCCCTCCGGACCTCCCCTCGGGAGCGCTCCCGGGCTACTGGCATGCAGTGGCTGAAAAAACCGGAATCGATCCCGGTACTGCCGATCTCGTACTGCTGAAATCCGAATTCGGTACCGGGGGAACGATTAAAAAAATCGAGCTGGAGTTCATGTCAGAAAGCGGGGGTGTCGCCCGGTATTACGTAATGTGGTACCGCAGCGACCGGGAACAATGCGGCTGGTCCGACGGGATTGCCTACCCAAAAGAGAACTACGCACTCCCGGAACCGCTCCGGGTCGGGCCGGAAACAGCCATCATGGAAATCGGGCAGATCCGGTTTGCAGACATGGACGCAGGAGGGGGGCCGTTCCTCATTGAAACCCATCGGTTCCCGGACCCGGCGCACAGACCGGGAAATGCTGTCACTTACGAGATCGGTTTTTTCCGGAATGGGACACCGGTCAACCTGCCGGTGCAGGGACATGACCCTTCGGAAATGCTGCCGTTCTCCCTCACGGTTATCCGGGAAGGTGCATCGGCGTAGTGGCCGAAAGAACGGGAAATTTTGGTTTTTATCCCGGACAACTCAATCCTGTTTTTGGTGCAGAAAAAAATAAAAAATCAGGCTACGCACCCGGGGCCGCGAACGCAGTGGGCCAAATGTCTGGTACACTGTCAGATTACCCGACAGTCAGCCCCTGTATTACGGCCTCTTCCGGTACGGTAAACTCCCTGTCGGTGCCCGCGATCCGGTATTTTCCGGTTGCCGTTACCCCGCCCGCGCTCCCGCTTGTTGCGTAGGGCACGACAAATTCACCGTTGATGCTCTCCTGCCGGTACGTGAAGTTCCGGCCGGTGTTGGTGACAAGCGGCAGCTCGATAACGCCGGTTCCCTTGATATGCGCCCCGCTGACGTATTCGAAAACCTTGACGTATTTTATATCGGGCGTACCGGAACTGAACACCGTGGTCGGCGATTCGTGGACGAGCCGGTAATGGCGGAGGGCCGGGACGGTCACCGCAGGTTTTGCAATCGAAACCCCGAAAACACCGGCATGGTACCCGGCCGGGGCATTCCTGTTGTACTCCTCTGCCCGTTCCACCGCAGCGGTGGAATTGTCCATCCCGACCGCCC
>JAQWDG010000176.1 GCA_028705545.1 Methanoregula sp.
GTTTGCCATGGGTACGGTAATGTGCGGAATGTGTGTCCGGCGCTGGTGGATCCGGCGCCAGAACCCGGCACTCTTTAAGAAATACGACTGACATCGCACCCTTGCCAGAATCGGATGTGTTCTTTACCTTAACCGGTATACCAGTACCATAAAGGCAGGCGGATTTCGTGCGGCAGGAAAAAGTGAAGGACAAGGCAGGAAAGGCCCGGGTCCGCAACGGGTCAAAGGATGCAAAAGCGTCCCTGCACGCCAGTGAGACCCCCGAGGTCGAACCCTACCTCGACCGGATCATCTGCGGGGACGCAGCTGAAATCCTTGCCGCAATCCCGTCCGAAAGCATCGATCTCGTCATCACCTCCCCGCCGTACAACTTCGGCCACGCGTACGCCCACGACCCCCACGACGATACGCATGAATGGAACGAGTACTTCGCAACCCTCAACCGGGTCTGGACGGAGTGCGAACGGGTGCTCAAACCCGGTGGGAGAATCGCGGTAAACGTCCAGCCGCTCTTCTCCGATTACGTCCCGACCCACCACATCATCTCGAACCAGCTCGCCGGCCTCGGTCTCCTCTGGAAAGCGGAATTTTTGTGGGAGAAGAATAACTACAACGCCAAGTATACCGCGTGGGGCAGCTGGAAGTCGCCGTCCATGCCCTACATCAAGTACACGTGGGAGTACATCGAGGTCTTCGACAAGGGCACCCACAAGAAGACCGGGCGGCGCGATGACATCGATATCACCGCTGACGAGTTCAAGGAATGGGTGATCGGCCGCTGGAAGATCACGCCCGAGCACCGGATGAAGGAGTTCGACCACCCTGCGATGTTTCCCGAGGAACTGCCGCGTCGGCTCATGAAACTCTTCTCGTACAGGAACGATATCGTGCTCGACCCGTTCAACGGTACCGGGACAACAACGCTTGTTGCGGCAAAAAACGGGCGTCGGTTTATCGGGATCGATATCTCCGACCAGTACTGCGACACGGCCCGGCGCCGGCTGGAGTCATTGCCTGCAACCGGTGCCGGCACACCGGACCCGTAACGATTCACGCAGGCATGTTCGCTTTTGCCCATGCATACGTGCCTTTCCGGTCGTAGGCATGGGTGACGATGTAGTTGTGGACCTGCGCGTACGAGTCGTACGTTGAGACGAGACTCTTGTACGTGGCAAGTTTTGCATTGTACTCGGAGACGAGCGCGTTATGGGTGGAGACCTGCGCATTATAGGCCCCGACATTACCGGAGCTCCGCAGCGACTGCATCTGCGCTTCCATCTGTTTTATCCGGTCCTGTTTTGCCGGGAGATCGGATGCGAGCGAAGATATCTGTGGCTCCAGGGTATCCGCCTTCTGTTCGGTTATTTTAAGCAGGTCATTTATGGCGGCTGTTTCCTCACCGCTCGTGTACTGTGTCGGTCCGGTCCCGACCGGGATAACGAGCGGTTCTGAGGAAAGAACGATCCCGCCGTTGAGTTTTTCCGGGGGCACGCCAACATACGAGAGATTCGTTGTTTCTAAGTATGTATATCCGGTATCCTTGTAGAGCGATGCGGTGGACCCGACCCCGAGTGCCATGTGCGATTCCGGGGAGAACGAGAGGAGCGCCACTTTGTAGTTTTCCCGCGAGAGGAGGCCGGCAAGGAGCAGGCTCTTGTCGTCGCAGTCTCCCGCCCCATCGACAACTGTCTCGACCGGGTATTTCGCCGGGTTGTCGGGTGTGGTTTCGTAGTTCAGCGACTGGACGTACGCCGCCATGAGTTCGAGATACTCGTCGCTCGTAAGGTTCTGGTCGTTTCGGATCTTACGGAACTGTGAAAGCAGGCTCTCATACATCGAGTCCTGCGCCGAATCGTTGACCATGGCAAGGTAACTGTCGGTCACCCAGATGTTTTCCGAGACATTGCCGTAGATGGAAACAGATTTGTCGGTCGCTTTTGCACCGGCATATACCCCGGCATCGACCGGCACCGAGACCGTGATTTTGCTGTTTTCAAAGAGGAAGGTGTGCGTTGCCGTAACCGGGGACGCCTGCCCGGACTGCGGGACGATGTGAGGGACGACTACCGACTGCCGGGTATAGATGTACCCGGCAGCGAGTGCAACGGCAAAGAGTACGACGATGATGACGGCAAGGGATTTTACGGCACGGTGCATGGGTCTTCCTTTAGAGGATAGTCAGGATATCTTTCACGGAGTTTATAACATGGTCGGGCCGGACGGCAGAGTGTTCGAGCACATCGGCACGGAACTTGCCGGTCCGTACGAGCGCCCCGCGGATACCGGCTCCTTTTGCTCCCCCGATATCGGTTGCGATGTCGTCGCCGATCATCATGACTTCTTCTTTTGGAAGGCCGAGGTCAGCAAGCGCTAAACCGAAGAACTCCTTTGAGGGTTTCCCGACAATGGTTGCGGTTGTTCCCGCGGCCATCTCGAGGGCCGCGACCACCGGCCCGGCCGAGAGTGCGAGGCCGTCATTGTCCATCCAGTACCGGTCGCGTTCGAGCGCGAGAAGTTGAGCGCCTTCCATCAGGCAGCGGAAGGCGCGGTTGAGGTTTGCATAGGTCACGTTATCCCCGGCGTCCCCGACAACGACATAATCCGTGTGCACTGATCCATCATCGGTGCAGGCGCCGGAAAAATCCCGGTTAACATCGCCTGTCACGAGCAGGTATGCCCGGTCTTTTCCTGCATCGTTCATGTACCGGACCGCAGCGAGGGACGGGGTGAAGATCGCGCATTCCGGGATCGCAAAGCCCATCTTTTCCAGCCGGGCCGCGATCGTTTTCCGGCACCTCCGGGTGGAGTTGGAGAGGCAGCGGAAGGGATACCCGTGGTCAACAAGGTACTGCACGGTCTCTATGGCCCCGGGGACCGGTGTATCCCCGGTGTAGAGCACGCCGTCAAGGTCGATTAAAAAACCGCCGATCTTCCGGTCCGTCATCTCTCCGTCACCACTTCCAGCCAGAGACGAACACGCTGACGATTGCGTTGCACAGGATCCGGTTCCCGTCCAGTTTCTTTTCGGATTCTTTGAGGATAGCTTCCCGTTCATCAGTATCAAGATCCTTTGCCCAGTAAGCAATGATCTCCTGTGTTACTTCCGGGTGGAACTGGACGCCGAGCGCGTTATTGAGCATGAACGCCTGGTTCTTGATGGTTTTCCCGGTTGCAAGGAGGCGGGCTCCTTCCGGGAGATCGAACGTTTCCCTGTGCCAGTGGAAGACATCGAACTCTCCCGGGAAAAACCGCTGCCCGGGGGAATGGCAGCCGTTAATCGCCCGCCAGCCGAGCTCTTTTTCGCCGACGTACACCTTTTTGCCGCAGGCCGCCGCGATCATCTGGGCGCCGAGGCAGACCCCGAGCACGGTGGAACCGTGGGCAACCGCTTTTTTTACGAGCTCTTTTTCTTCTGTAAGGAACGGGAATTCCCGCTCGTCGTTCACGCTCATCTGGCCGCCAAGGATGATGAGTTTCTCCGGTGGTTCGGCCGGGACCGGGTCTCCCTTGTACAGCCGGAGGATCGAGAACGGCTCGTTTTTTTCCTGCAGGGTATCGGTGATGGTGCCGGCGGATTCGTGTTCGCCGTGCTGGAGGATCGTGATCATTACCAAAGGGGTGTGCATGGCAGGATGATGAGGTTTCTTGTCACTTTCACTCCCCGCGGCAGGTGTTTAAACAGGACAATCGGGGATCTGGTACATACGGATGGCCGCTATGCAGGCTGAAATCAGGATCGGGGCGCTCTGGCAGCAGCGGATGGCTGCGCTTCGGGAGTACAGCGTTGTCCGCGACGGGAACGTCTTTGGGGCGGGGCTTGCCGGATCCTGCCTTTTCTCGTCCGAGTACGACCGGGCCCGCGCCCTTCTCGGGAAACTTCTGGCGGAGTACGACGGGGCGGCTTTTGAAAGCCTCTTTCCCGGAAGCCTGATCGATACGGAGAACGGGACATGTCTCTCGCTCGAACACCGCGAGCCGTTCACGACCCCGGCAATCGACACAAAACTTCTGGATGAAGAGATGCTCTGCGATCTCACGCTCGTAAAGGGGATCGGGGAGCGCTCGGCCGCCCGGCTCAGGGCCCGGGGCTGGAAAACCATAGCGGATCTCGCAGGTCACCCGCGGTTCCGGTACGCAGCACGGGAGGTGCTCGACCGGCTCGATCGCGCCGATCCCCGCGAGGTCATGGACCT